>CAKZOK010000091.1 GCA_937136415.1 uncultured Cytophagales bacterium
GTAAAGTTTCATTTTTCGATAGAATTGGGTTTGCAAACCCAATTCTATCGAAAAATAGCCATTCTTAAACAACTTCTAAGTAAAGATAACTAACTAAAAGGAAAATGTTTTTTGAATATTGGAGAAATAATTTTAAAGATTCTCATTAAACAAAATACAACTTTGAAAACTTCTTACTAATCTTGCTGTTGTCCTTGCCAATTATATTACCTCAATTCCTTATTTCCAAAATACTCAATAGAAGCGACCAAAATAGCACCAATTAGCATAAGACCAAGAGCCATAAAAAAATGAGCATCAAATTCAGGAACATAACGCATCGTTTCCAAAACCTTTTCTTTTCCGTGAATAATTTCAGTTCTCAAAACTTTTTTCCAAGGGTAAATAATAGAAAGCGAACCCAAAACAAAACCTGTCAGAATAGCTAAAAGAGAATTTTCATAATTATTAAAAAGCCAAGAAAGTATCTTTGCAAAAGTCAGAATGCCTACAACTGCGCCCAATCCAAAAGGAATCATTATCCAAAGACCTGCAATAATTCCATCTACATCAAAACTCAAAATAGCAGAAGGTAAATCACTAACAGCACCGATAACAAGGGCATAATTACCCAAAAGTAAAAGTACAAAAGAACCCGAAACTCCAGGCAAAATCATACTACAAATAGCAATAAAACCACATAAAAATAAATAAAAAGGATTCGAACTCCCTTCTATTTGTCCACTAAAAGAAATTCCGATGGCTAAGGCAGCACCTATTAAAAACAAAATAATAGCCAAAAAATTCCATTCTTTTATTCGCCTTCCTACTACCCAAACGGTCGCTATAATAAGCCCAAAGAAAAATGACATTGTCAAAATTTCATAATTGGCTAGTAAATATTTGAATAATTTGGCAAAACTAATCACACTGGTTGCTATTCCTGCAAAAAGAGCAATCAGAAAAAATAAATCTGTTTTCTCAGCAAATTCTTTAAACTTTCCTTTAAAAAAAAGCCCTAAAGTAGGGATAGAAAAACTTCCAATTGCATCTAAAAGTCGCTCGTAAATTCCCATCAAAAAAGCAATCGTGCCACCAGAAACCCCTGGTACTACATCGGCTGCGCCCATTGCCATTCCTTTTAAATACGTTAAAAACATGTCAATTATCAGTTGTTAGTTATCAGTTGAATTTTATTATCTACTAAAAAATAATTTTTATTCTCTGTAACTTTGTGTTAAAAAAAATATAGCTTGTCAATTTTAATTCCTAATCTGTAATTGGATAATTATTTTCGAAGCCATCTTTCAGGGTTTAATTTTTTCTGATGCCTCCAAATCTGAAATTCAATTTCATAAGTGTCATCTTTATAATTTCCTGCTGTTCCGATAGGTTGTTTTGCTCTTATTTTATCACCTGTTTTTATTTTGACAGATTTTAGGCGAGAATAAACTGTAAAATAATCGCCATGTTGAATGATAACCAAATAACCTCGTCCAGCAATTTGACTTACATCAACGATATTTCCTGCAAAAACAGAGCGTACAGGCTCATTAGGTTGTGTTTGAATATCAATACCAAGTTTTTGTATTTTTACAATAGGTTTTCCTTTTTCTTCTGGCAAGTAAGGTTGAATACCAAAATGAGCCGAAATAAAACCATTTTTGACAGGCCAAACAATCCTTCCTTTAGATTTTGCAAAGGAAGTAGAAGTCATTTTTTCACTAGATGAAAGGCTTGCCGAAAAACCTGAATTATTGATAGTATTACTAATCAAATTATCAACTTCTTTCAATATTTTTCTTTCTTTGTTAAGATTTGCACGCAATTTTGATTCTTTTACTTTAAAAGTACGAAGAATTTGTTTTTGTTTGCCTTTCAATGTTGCAAGTTCTCTTTCTTCTTTAGTCTGTACTTTTAACAAAGATTGCTTTTCAGTTTTGTTTTTTTGAAGCTGAGAAGTGCGCTTACTTAGATTTTCTTTGACATATTGTATCTGCTTTATTTGTTCCCTACGAAGTAAATTATATTTTTGAAAATAACGCAGACGAGCCAAAAGCTCATTAATAGAACCAGAAGCCAAGAGTAAAGATAATTTTTCGTAACGACTATTGTTTTTGTATGCCAAATAAAGCATAATACCATATTCGTGTTTGAGTTCTGCCAAATCTTTCTCCAATGATTCTACAATATTTTGATTATCTTTTATAGATTCATCAAGCAATTTTAGTTCTTTTCCAATAACTCGAACAAGTTGTTTGCGTTGGTTTATTTGTCCATTGATTGCAGAAAGAGAACTTATGGTGGTTTTTTTCTCTTTTTGAGTGCGCTTTAATATTCGGTTTGTATTTGTAATTCTATTTAAAATAGTAGAGCGTTCTTTCTCTAGTTGTCTTTTATGTTGAGAAAAACTCTTAGGAGTATTCAAAAATATAAAAAACAAAGGAAATAATATCACAAAAAATACTCTGACAGGTTTCATCAAATTTTATAATAGGAGAAAAATAAGATTTTTGAAAAAATACAAATAGTTAGTTACTTCTGTTTTTTTCTAAAATAGTTGTCTTTTTTAAGAATAAAGGAGTTATAATACTTTTTTTGAGTATAAAATATATGGCTTTCTTGTAAAAAATTAGTAATTTTACTGTAAAGTTAAGCATTTTTATATTTGTACAAATGATTTTTTAGATTATACATCTAAAAAAAATCAACTTACTATTTTAGTTTTCATAAGAAAGATGAAAATATTACGTTTTGTGAGTGAACAATGTTGTCAAATTGTATGATTTAGTCATATCATTAATTTAATTCGCTTTCAAATAATTTTATCATCACTACTATTACAGGCATGGCACATGGTTTGCAACAATGTAGTCAAAAATACTAGATGAATAATAAATTTATATCAGTTTCTGAAAACATTTATTCTCATAATTATCTTATCATAATACTATCTAGTAAGATTATAATTAAAAATAATTTTTAAATAAAAGGTTTTGTATTTGCCTAATTTACAGTCCTTTATTATATTGGTAAGAATTTAGTTGAAATAAAATAAATGGATTAATTTGATATTACTTAATTTATTTCTACAAAAACAAATTGATTACAAACAAATATATACATTGTTTTTTTTATACTAAAAATACCTTACCTATTCTATTTCGTTACATAAAACGGTGTCAATATGAAATTCAAATTACTCTTAATACCTATTATTTTTATAGGTTTCTTCTTTACAGATACTCTCGCACAAGCACAAAATGGAGAGGCGTTAGATGCTTTTGTGAAAGGTGAAAATTATCGCAAGAAAAGACAATGGAAAACTGCTCTTGAACAGTTTGATATTGCAGTAGCAAAAGACCCATCAATTTTCAAATATCACTATAATAAAGCATTGTGCCATCTAGTGCTTCGTGAGGCTGCCCCTGCAATCGCTTCTTTAGAAAAAACAGTTTCTATTAAGAAAGATTTTGTAGATGCTCACGAACGTTTGGCTCGTCTTTACAAAATTACTAGAAAGTACGACCAATCTGTTGCCTCTTATCAAAATGCTTTTAAGTATGATACAGTTACAAAAAGCAAAACAGATTACAAACTTAATATTGTTTTGATTTTGGACAGAACCAAACGCTTAGAAGAAGCAGGCGCACACGTTGCAGACCTCAAAAAACTTGCTCCAGATGATTTGAATGTTCTTTATTATGAAGCAAAATATAGTAATGCAACAGGAAAATATGAGCAAGCAAGAGATGCAATGTTGAAGGCAACCGAAATGCTTGCAACAGATAATCCAAAAGAAAAAGCACGTTATTTTTATGAATTAGGCTTTGCTTATCATAATTTGAAAATGTACGATGAAAAAGAAAAAGCCTTCAATAATGCAAATATAGGTCCTTTTATGGCTCGTATTACGAAGCTAAGACCTCAATATTATCATGCAATAGCTCTCTCTTATTTCAAAGTATATGATTTGAAAAGAAGTAAAGAATTGGTAGAAAGAGCATTAGAAATGCGCAAAGATTTTCCTCAAGCACATGACCTTTTGGTGAAAATTGCTGCTTCTGCAACAGACAAATCGGCTGTCATCGAACATCAACTTTCTTCTATTCAGACAGAGCCAAATGCAGTAAAACGTTCTCAAAAATTTGCAGACCTTGCAGAGCTTCAATTAGAATCTCGTCAGTACGAAGCTGCCATAAAATCTGCTGATGAATGTTTGGCTTCTCAACCCAAAAATTATGCAGTTGTATTTATTAAAGCTATTGCTCAACACAAAATGAAAAATAGCCAAGATGCAATTACAACATTAGAAAATTTACTTCAATTTCCAGGTATAGATTCAGAAACAAAAGCACAATATAATTTTGCTTTGGGTATGTTCTATCAGACATTAAAAGATTCGAAAAAAGCAGTAGCAGCCTTTGCTCGTGCAAAATATGGCTCTTACAAATATGCTGCTTACGAAGAATTAGAAAAGTTTAGAAAAATTGAGGCAGAAGAAGAAAAATTAGAAGACGTTGGAAAAGAGGTCGATAAAAACACTGGAAAAGGTGAAAAATAATATTTTTGTCTAATTCAATTTCTTTAGATTTTTATAAATAACAAACCCCTTTTTAAATATTTTTTGAAAAGGGGTTTGTTATTTTTTAGACAATCAATCAAGAAGGTTAGAGCATAATTCAGTTCTTGCTCACTTCCTAACATATGAGTAATATGTATTTGGCATCGTGCCATGTACTTGAAATTCCAATATACTACAATTTGACATCGTCTATATTTAATTTTATCTAAAAAAGCCTTGTTTTGCTTTTTTAAGAATTAAAATCTAATTATCAATTTTATAGACTATATTTGTTTGGTTGCGTATTTTAACAAAAAACGTTTTACAAAATTATAACCACTTATATAAATGAGTTTTTTAAAAGCAGAATGGCGAAAACTAGCTATCATAAATTATGAAATAGACCCTAATTTACTTTTACCTTATCTTCCCTTCGGAACAGAATTAGATTTGTGGAGAGGAAAATGTTATGTCAGTCTAATTGGTTTTATGTTTAAAAATACAAAATTATTAGGTTTGAAAATACCATTTCATACAGATTTTGAGGAGGTCAATTTGCGTTTTTATGTTACAAGACTTGAACAAAAAGAAGGTTTAAAAATGAGCAAAAGAGGAGTCGTTTTTATAAAAGAGATTGTTCCAAAACCAGCCATTACTTTTGTTGCCAATACCATTTATGGAGAAAATTATGAAACAATGAAAATGAGCCATCAATGGATAGAAAATGAAAATAACAGAGAAGTAAAATATACATGGCAAAAAAACAAAACAGACAAAATCAACTCTATTTATATCAAAGCAGCCAAAAACCTAAGCGAAATAAAAGAAAGAAGTAAAACAGAATTTATCACAGAACATTATTGGGGTTATGCAAAACAAGGCAAAAAACAAACAAATGAATACGAAGTAACCCACCCAAAATGGCAACATTATGAAGTAGAAGAATATAAAATTAAGACTGATTTTGGAAGAACTTATGGAAAAGAATTTTCTTTTTTGAATCATCAAAAACCAGATTCGGTAATGCTTGCAGAAGGTTCGAAGATTACGGTAGAGCCAAAAAGTAAAATTCAATAAATCAGAAAATAATAATAGAAAGTTGTTCTATATTAGTGCAACTTCAAGTTAGCACTTATCTAACAAAAACCGTATCTTTGCATTTCGAAAATCAAACGTATTATCGTTTCAAAAAAAATTATGAAAAATACGAACAAAGATATAAACAACAATACAGAAAATACTCCTTCTAAAGAGAACACAACTCCAAAAGAAGACCAACACAAAAAGGTAAGACTCAATAAGAAAAATTTTTCCTATCTTTTGGGTATCTATAAATTTATGATGCCCTACAAAGGCTATTTCATAAGTGGAATGATTTGTCTTTTTTTATCAAGTATTATTCTTTTGGCTTTTCCAGAACTAACAGGAAGGCTTATTGATGTAGCTACTGGAAATGAAAATTTTCTTTTGAAGAGTATCAATGAAATTACATTTGCGCTTGTCGGAATTATTATGATACAAGTTGTTTTTTCATTTTTGAGAGTCTATTTATTTGCTCAGGTAAGCGAATATGCAATGGCTGACATTCGAAAAGCATTGTATCAAAAATACTTACATCTTCCTCTTAGTTTTTATGATAAAAACCGTTCGGGCGAGCTAATGAGCAGAATTACAGCAGATGTAACTTTGCTTCAAGAAACTTTTTCTACGACACTTGCCGAATTTTTTCGCCAAATACTGACACTTATTGTTGGTTTGGGAATCCTGTTTTTCAAAACTCCCAAACTTACTTTTTTTATGTTGGCCGTAATGCCTGTTTTGATTATTGGTGCTATTATTTTTGGAAAATTTATTCGCAAACTCTCCAAAAAAACACAAGACCAATTAGCTCAATCAAATATTATTGTAGAAGAAACCATTCAAGCCATCGCCACTGTAAAAGCATTTACAAACGAATTTTTTGAGTTTAAGCGTTATTCTACTACTCAAAATGGAGTTATCAAAACGGCTTTAAAAGCTGCTACTTATCGTGGTGCTTTTGTTTCTTTTATCGTTTTTGCTCTTTTTGGAAGTATCATCGCCGTGCTTTGGTATGGCGCAAAACTGGTTGCAGAAGGTGGTATCAGCATCGGAGATTTGACTTCATTTATTATTTATTCTATGTTTATTGCTGGTTCGATTGGTGGATTAGGAAATATTTATGGACAAATACAAAAGGCTGTTGGTTCGTCTGAAAGAGTTTTGGAAATATTAGAAGAAGAATCAGAACCAAATGAAAAAGAAGCATCAAAAGCATTAGACCAAAACCCAATAGAGGGAAATATTTCTTTCAAAAATGTTCACTTTTCTTATCCTACTCGTAGCGATGTAGAGGTTTTGAAAGGAATTGATTTGGACATAAAAGCAGGAGAAAAAATAGCTTTAGTAGGACATAGTGGCGCAGGAAAATCTACCATTATTCAGCTTTTAGAGCGTTTTTATAATCCACAAACAGGAAAAATAGAAATAGATGGAAAAAATAATTTAGATTATGATTTGAATTTTTATCGTTCTGCTATCGGAATTGTACCACAAGAAATTTTGCTTTTTGGAGGAACAATTAGAGAAAATATAGCCTACGGAAAGCCAAATGCCACAGAAAAAGAAATCATAGAAGCTGCACAACAAGCCAACGCCTTAAAATTCATAGAAACTTTTCCAGAAGGATTAGAAACATTAGTAGGAGAACGAGGCGTAAAACTTTCAGGAGGGCAGCGTCAGAGAATTGCCATTGCAAGAGCCATTTTGCGAAATCCAAAAATATTGATTTTAGACGAAGCAACAAGCTCATTAGATGCCGAATCGGAGCAGCTTGTACAAGAGGCTTTGGATACATTGATGAAAGACAGAACAACAATTATTATTGCTCACCGTTTGGCTACTATCCGAAAAGTAGATACAATTTATGTCATCGAAAACGGACAAATTAGCGAGCAAGGAACACACGAAAGCCTTGTACATCAAGAAGGAACATATCATCAACTTGTTCGTTTGCAGCTTTTAGAAGTCTAATTTATACTAAACTCTAAGGCTCTTCAAGACTCTTAGGGTTTTTTGTATAAAAAGTTTGTATCTTAAAACACACACACACAATTACAAACACATAATTTTGAAAAACAAATTTATTCCTATTCTATTTTTCGCCTGTCTTTTGGCGTGTTGGATTCCTGCCATAAACAGTCCGATTGCGCTCATAACAGGACTTTTATTTGCTCATTTTCTCAAAAATCCTTTTCCAGACCAAACAGCTAAAGCTACAAAAAAACTTCTCAAAGTTGCCGTTATAGGATTAGGATTTGGGCTAAATGTTCAGATGGCTATTTCGGCTAGTCAAAATGGAATAGGATTGGTAATAGGAAGTATTTTTTTTACTTTAGGAGTAGGACTTTTTTTAGGTAAAATACTGAAAGTAGAAAACAAATTGGCTCAACTTATCTCTGTCGGAACGGCAATTTGTGGAGGAAGTGCGATTGCAGCTTTTTCGCCTGTCATTGATGCTGATAATTCTGATATTTCGGTTTCTTTGGGTGTTGTTTTTCTTCTCAACTCGGTTGCATTGCTTATTTTTCCTGTTTTGGGACATTTTTTTGAAATTTCTCCTCAAGATTTTGGAATGTGGGTAGCCATTGCTATTCACGATACTAGCTCGGTTGTAGGCGCAGCAGCTACTTTTAGTGAAGAATCTTTGAAGATTGCGACGACTTTAAAACTGGTTCGTGCGCTTTGGATTATTCCTTTAGTTTTAATTTCAGTTTTGGTTTCCAAATTTTATGTGAAAAATGAAATTCAAAATGATTTGACAGAAGAAAACAAAGCAAAAAAGTCAAATCCTAAAATCAAAATTCCTTATTTTATCGGACTTTTTGTAGTTGCAATTTTGATAAATACTTATGTTCCTTTTGTAACAGAATATTCTTCTTATTTGGTTTGGATAGCCAAAAAACTACTTGTTACGACGCTTTTTTTGATTGGTCTTAGCTTGTCTATCGAAAAAATCAAAAAAGTAGGCTGGCGACCATTGATTTTGGGAATCACTTTATGGATTATGATTTCTGTGGGTTCGTTTCTCATAATTACTTAAACAAAGCAAAAGCTATCATAGTTAATTTAATAATTATTCATTTTTGAAGTATTAATTAGATTATTTATGGGTTTTATAAAAGAATTTAAAGATTTTGCCGTCAAAGGAAATGTCATTGATTTGGCTGTTGGTGTAATTATTGGTGCTGCTTTTGGAAAAATTGTTACCTCGTTAGTAAATGATATTATTATGCCTCCCATTGGGCTAATTACGGGAGGGCTTGATTTTACCAAACTCAAATTTGTATTAAAAAAAGCTGTTTTAGATGATACAGGAAAAATAATTGAAGAAGCTGTGAGTATAAATTATGGTAATTTTGTTAATATTATTACCGAATTTTTGATAATTGCTTTTTGTGTTTTTTTTATTGTAAAAGCCTTTAATTCTCTCAAAAATAAAGCTGAAGACCCAAAAAATACAGAAGCACCTACGCCTCCAGATATTGCACTTCTGACCGATATTAGGGATTTATTAAAAGGAACGTCTGAAAAAGAAGATGATAAAACTTCTGTTAGCGAAGATTAAACTTTGAGAGCCACAATAGTAATATCATCTCGTTGTTCTTCTATTCCTTGATGTTTTGCTAGTGCTTCTACTAATTCTTCTTTTTGCTTTTCAAGAGGATAATTCATAATGTCTTTTAATATTTCTTTTAGATTTTGTGTTCCAAATCGCTTTCTTTCTTTGTTATTTTGGTCTGCAAATCCATCTGTGGTAAAATAGATAATATTACCTTTTTGTAGAGAAACTTCTAAGTTTGTAAATTCTTTTTCTTGCCTTTTTCTCATTTTCCCTCCTAAGTAGATTTTATTTCCACCAAATTCTTCTAGTTCTGCATTATTTAATTTAAAATATGTTTTACACTTTGCACTTGCAATCGTCATGAGTATATCTTCTTTTCGTTTTTCGAAAAGACAAACTGATATATCCATTCCATCTTGATTACTACTACGATTTTGTTTTAGGGTATTTCGGATAGCTGAATCTAGGTTTTTTAAGATATGTGCAGGAGATTCGACACCTTTTACTTCCACTACTTCGTGAAGGAGTGTATTTCCTATCATAGTCATGAATGCTCCTGGAACACCATGCCCTGTACAGTCAGCAAGAGCAAAAATAGTTTTTGTTTCAGAAATTTGTGAAAACCAGTAAAAATCACCCGAAACAGTATCTTTTGGTAAATAAATAGAAAAATAATTTTCAAAATAACAAAGTAAATCCTCTTTTAATGGTAAAAAAATTGTTTGCATTTTTTGTGCATACCTAATACTCGAATTCATCTGTTCAGTAGTTACTTTGAGTTTATTATATGTGCCAGATAGAGTTTCATTAAGTGTTATCATTTCCTCATGAGTTTGTTGCAACTCCTCATTGGACTGACTTATCTCTTCATAACTTTCCTGCAAATCTCGTGTTTTTATTTTTACTTTTTCTTCTAAAATAATATTTTGTTCTTCTACTAATCGTAAATTTTCTACACGAATTTTTTCCTTTTCTCTTCTTAACATTTTTTGTTTGTTTTCAAACTTCTTGGATAAAGCAAGAGCAAGTATAATCATTTCTACTAAAACACCTATGCTGATATAAGACAGACGAAAAACATAAGGAATGCCTATCTCAATAACCATCATTTCTAAAATTAAGAAAATCAAATAACTAAAATAAGCAACTAAGAAATACATGCTATTTGAGTATTTTCTTCTTTTTGCTTTAAAGGCAATAATTACAGTTAGGAGCAATCCCACAAAACTGACTATTTCAAGATTATAAGCTGCATAATAAGGAAAAAAACAAAGAGGAAGAGTAATCAAAATATATACTAGAAAAACTATACTAACTTTGCTTATAACATCTTTTTTATCAAATTCGAAAAAATGAATTGTGTAGAGAGGCACAAGAACATAAGATAGAATACCTGTGAATACAAGAAGAGATAAGTAGTTATGATATAAAAAAGGAATATTTATAAAAAGTATTTTAAAATAACCTTCATAAACACCTGAAAAAATAAGATAAGAAACGACTAACAGTGCATAGTACAAATAAGTGCGTTCTCTAAAAAAGAAAAATAGATACAGGTTATTTATTATTACAAACAGTATTATGCCTGTAAAAATACCATATAAAATATTTTTGACAAAGTAAAACTCATCAAAATATTCTTTCTGATAAATATATATGGGTGTTTGAAAACTATCAATTCTTATTCTTAAATATACAGTCTGTGAAGAGGATTTTTGAAGTGGTTGTAAAGAAAAAGTAGGAAATAGGTTTTTGATTTCTCTATCTTCCCATTTTACATCACAACCATCTCTGACAATTTGCCATGTATTGTCTTTCTGATAGTAAAAATCTGCTTTAGAAATGAAAGTTAAAGGAAACTCTAACAGATATTCTGAAGGCATATTATTTGTTTGTAAGTCTATCCTAAGCCAAAAAGTGCTTTCACCTATAGTTGAACCTTTTATTTTTTTATCAGAAGTAACAAAATTTTCTTGAACAGCAGGTTGAGTTATTTCTTCTATGGTCATCTCTCCTTTTACATCTTGAAAGTAAAGAATTTCTGGATATATATCTTTTCTATCCTTTATAGAAGACAAACCTATAGTTTGTCCAAATGAAAATAAAGGATATAACCAAAATATTAGGGTGCAAAAAAAGAATAAAAAACGAATTACTGTATTCATTGCAAACATAATAAAATGGCGCAAATATTAAAATGAGAGAATAACATTAGTTATCAATAAAACTACCCTTTTTTTATTGAATTGACAAGTTAATCTGACTTTCTTTTCTAGTTTATACTGACTTTTGTAACTATTTCGTCGAAAAGGTACAACAAATGTCGTTTTGTGTAGATATTCTTTTTGGTGTCGATTCGCTGAAGTATCAATAAAGGAAAATACTTTTGTACATTTATTTGCTTACAAACGACTTTAAGCCTTCCTCAAAAGCGTTGTTTTGTTATTTCCTACATACTACTTCAATAACTCATAATTTACAACTTCCTTTTATTCTTCTGAAATTTTCTTGACAAGCCAATTTATAGCCAAGACACTTCCTATAAAAACAACAAAAGCAACTCCGAAAAGCAACCATTTTTGAAAAATAACATAACCAATTCCGAATAAAAAACTATATCCTAAAGCAATTCCGACAAACCAAGCTGCAATCATATAAGGTAATTGATTTTTTGGTTTGGGTAAATTGAGTGAAATTCTAATAGTTGCCCAACTTCCTTGAGGAGTTACTCGTGCATAAAATTTTCGCAATGTTTGTTCGTCTGTTGGTTTTGTCAGAAATGTAATCAAAACCCAACTAATTGTCGTAAATCCTAAAATAAAAAATAGAGAGTAAGGAGATTCTAAATGTAAAATTGTTCTGTTCAAAAGTATTCCAATCATTGGCGCAATCGTCGCAGCAAGCTCACTAAAAACATTTATTCTCCACCAATACCAACGCAAAATCAAAACTGCTCCCAGTCCTGCGCCTGCTTCTATCAAAAATTCAAAGGCATCTTTTAGCGAAGTTACTTGAGTGGTTGCAAAAAGTCCGACAAGCATAATAATAAGCGTCGCAATTCTTGAAACGGTTACTAATTCTTTTGAAGATGCTTTTGGTTTGTAAAAACGCTGATACAAATCATTGATTAAATAACTTGCCCCCCAATTTAATTGCGTAGAAATTGTACTCATATAAGCAGCAAAAAAAGCAACCAATAAAAGCCCACGCCAACCAGTAGGCAAAAATTCTTTCATTGCCATTACATAGCCCAAACCTTCTTTTCCCTCAACAGGATTTGGATACAAAATAATTGCAGAAAGTGCTACCAAAATCCAAACCCAAGGACGCAAACCATAATGAGCCAACTGAAAAAACAGAGTTGCTTTGAAGGCATGTTCTTCATCTTTTGCAGACATCATGCGCTGCACCACATAACCACCTCCACCTGGTTCTGCCCCTGGATACCAGCTCGCCCACCATTGAATACCAATATATGCAAAAAAAGTAGCCAAACTAATAGTAAGCATCTGAACGCCATTTTGTAATAATCCATTTCCACTAGCTCCACCAATTTGAGGAAAGAAATTGAGTGTATTTGCAGGTAATTTTTCTACCAAGCCTTCCACACCACCAATTTTTGGACTATCCAAAACCATATAAGTAAGGACAATACAACCTGTCATTGCCAAAACAAATTGCAAAACATCAGTAATCGCAACGCCCAAAAGCCCCGAAAGACTTGAATAAATAACCACAATAACCATTGCAGCAGCAACATAAAAAATGGTTTGTTCTTCTGGAATATCAAAAAAGACATGCAAAAGTGCTGCAAGCGCAAAATTGACCCACGCAATAATAACAGCATTAAAAAAAAGCCCTAAATAAACAGCCCTAAAACCTCGCAGAAATTTGGCAGCCTTTCCAGAATAACGCAATTCTATAAATTCTAAATCTGTAATTACTTTTGCTTTTCGCCATAGTTTTGCAAAAAGAAAAGTTGTGAGCATTCCACCTATTAAGCCATTCCACCAAATCCAGTTTCCACTAATTCCATTTTTTACAACTAATTCAGTTACCAAAAGAGGCGTATCGGCTGCAAAAGTAGTAGCGACCATCGAAGTACCAGCCACCCACCAAGGAAGATTACGACCACCTAGAAAAAAATCTTCAGTCGAACCACTTGCTTTTTTGGTATAATAAATTCCAATTCCTAAAGTGAGAAGTAGAAAAGAAATGATGATGAGCCAGTCGGCAAGTTCAAGAATCATAGGTTAGGGACAATTACGAATTATGAAATAATCAGCGTAGCTAATTAAAAATTACCACAAGTTCACATAGCAAATTAAGACTTGAAAACAGTAGTTTGCGTAATTTTTATTTCTTAACTGAAAATTAAAAAGTAAAATTTCTGAAATATACACACTAAAAGAGAGATAAAAAAACTTATATTTTTAACCGTCTTTGAGGCTTCGCCGTCAACAAGGTTTTGTTTTTAATCCTCAACAACGACAAAGTCTTGACAGTTGAAAATATAATTACTTCAATTTCTCTATAAAATTCTTCCCTATCAAAATCTTTATTCCTAAAATAATTGTATTCTTATTATACCCTAAATAGGAAACCATTTTTTTCCAAAAACCAAAGGCTTGTTTTCTATTTTTATCAATATAAGAATGAACGGCACAAAATTGATACGAATATCCTTTTAAGGTTTTGAGTTCAGTGTCTGAAAATTCTATTTCATTTTCTAAAAAAGTAGTTGCTTCTAATCTTGCCAAAATGACTTTTTGATTATCTGCCATCGAACGGTTTGGGTGGTCGTTTACTGTGGTAGTCGTTTTATTAATTACATAAATTGGAATCTTGTGAGCATACAAATTTCTAAACAAAAAAATCCAATCTTCACAAATATTAAACTCGGTTGGAAATGGTTTTAAGCCTTCTTTACTTTCAATTAATTTTCTATCAAAACAAACCAAAGTCCCAAAATAAGAACCTTCCAAAATTAATTTATAATCATAAAACCCCTCTTTGAGATGAGAAATGTGAGAAGGAAATATTTTTTTCTTTCCATCTACATCAGCTTCAAACTCAAATTTTGTAGATAAAAATTGTGCTTCTGGGTTTTGTTTTATTGCATCATAAAGCGTCTGTAAATGATGCGATTGCATAAAATCATCAGAGTCAAAAAAGAGAATATAGTTTCCTTTTGCTTCCTTGATTCCAAAATTTCGTGCTGCCGAACGCTCTTCATTTTCCTTTTGAAAATAACGCAAACGAGGTTCGTATTTATCAGAATTAGCCTCCAAAAAGGTTTGTTCGATAATTTGCTTTGTATTATCCCTACTTCCATCATCTACCAAAATTACCTCAAAAGAAATATCATTTTCTAACTTTTGATTAAAAACAGATTCTAAAGTAGCTACAATCAAATTTGCACGATTGTAAGTAGGAATGACGACAGAAAAAAAAAGATTTTTGATAAGAATAAAAGGTTATTGAAAATAATAAATTATATATTTCTAATCGGTAATAAAATAATAAGAAATATTATAGGAATAAAAATCAAACCTCCTACAAGTAATAAAATGCCTAGCAAAGTATTTCCTACAGCAAGCGCAACAATTCCACCTATTAAACCTCCCAAGATAAGCAAAATTGTCATCAAAATTAATCCTATAATATTAACTCCTTTATTTTTTTTAGGTCTTTTCTTTTTTGCTTGTTTTTTTTGAGCCTTTTTTATTTTCTTTTTGACCAGTTTTAAGGCTAAACGTTCTTTAAAGTTGAGCTTTTTCTGTTTTTTTACTATCGTAATTTCTGATTTTTTTGGGCTAGATTTTTTTGTAGTAATTTTATTTTTTTGCTCTGAAGTTTTTGAATCGCTTTCACTTGCAAAAGAGCAAAATGAAAAAAAGATAAATAGAAAAGTAGTGAAGAAAATCGTTTTCATAAAATTTGTAGTAGTTAGATGATAAAATAATTTGTGATTTGTTTTTTAGATGATAATAGTTGCCAAAAAGTTGCTTTACACGTTTTTTATAACTTCTATTTTTTGTTATTTTAAAGTTTCTTATCGTTTTTTGTAAAAAATAGAGTTTCAAAATTATAGCATCAAAAATAATGAACACCCAAAACATACAATTAGAAAATATAAAATACGTTTATTTCATCGGAATTGGTGGAATTGGAATGAGTGCTTTGGCTCGTTGGTTTGTTCATAATGAAAAAATTGTGGAAGGATACGACAAAACACAAACTACTCTTACTCAAAACTTAGAAAATGAAGGAATCAAAATTCATTTTGAAGATAACGTCGACCAAATTCCAAAAAAAATAAAAGAGTTTCCAAACAAAACACTTGTCGTAATCACACCTGCAATTCCTGTTTCACATTCTGAACTCTTATTTTTTCAGCAAAATAATTATACAATAATGAAAAGAGCTGCTGTTTTGGGGCTTCTTACACATTCTTTAAAAACGATTGCCGTGGCAGGAACACACGGAAAAACAACTACTTCGATAATGGTTGCCCATCTTTTAAAAGAAAGTGGCGTTAATTGCGCTGCTTTTTTGGGTGGAATTTCAGCTAATTTCAATTCTAATGTATTAATAAATGATATAAATAATTCTGATGAAGTTTGGGTGGTTGTGGAAGCTGACGAATTTGACCGTTCGTTTTTACATATCCTTCCTGATATTGCCGTAGTTACTTCGACGGATGCCGACCATTTGGATATTTATGGTAAAAAAGAAGAACTTGAAAAATCTTTTGGGCATTTTGTAAGTCAAATAAATGATAATGGGACTTTATTAGCTCAAAAAAATATTGCTGATTCGGTCAAAAATTCTATTAGCAATATTGATAAAAATATAGAACTGATAAATTATAAGGCTAGTAATGATTATCAAAAAGATGGAAAACAAGCACAAATTTATGCCACCAATATCAAATTAGATGAACATCAAAAAAATTCTTGTCGTTTTGATTTTGTCAATATGACATCTCAAAACTCAACACAAATAAATGATTTGCAACTCTTTATGCCCGGTTTTCATAATGTAGAAAATATGTGTGCTGCCATTGCCATTGCCCAAAAATTTAATATTTCGTATGAAAATATCAAAGATGCAGTAGCCAGTTTTAAAGGCGTAAAAAGACGTTTTGAGTATATTTTCCAAAGTGAAAAAATTATCTATATTGATGACTATGCCCATCACCCAACCGAAATTTCGGCTTTGTTTTCTTCTGTCAAACATTTGTACCCAAACAAAAAAATTACGGCTATTTTTCAACCTCATTTATTTTCCAGAACCAAAGATTTTCAAAAAGAGTTTGCAGAAAGTTTGAGTTTGGAGAATGAAGGTGATGAGCTTATTTTACTCAATATTTATCCTGCTAGAGAATTACCGATTGAAGGAATTACCTCAAACATTATTTTGGAACAATCAAAAACAAGAAACAAAAAATTAGTGACTGATAATCAATTACTTACTTATATTGAAAATAAAATAAATAAAAATGAAATTGAAATTTTATTGACCATCGGAGCAGGAAATATTGACCGTTTTGTAAAGCCAATTTCAGTTTTTTTACAGAGCAAATTTGTGTAGTATTTTAAGAAAATAGAGCAATTATTTTGGATTTTCTCAAACCTTTTCAAAGCATTAACGTTAATTAGATAGGCAATAAATTTTAAAATTGCTTCATTTTTTTAACCTATAATTTTTAAATTCCTATGAAATTCCAAGAAAACATTAAAGACGCTCAAAATAATATTAAAGATAAAGTTAATAATATTGATTTTGATGCTGTCAGAAGTGATGCAAAACATCTTGCTCATGATGTTCAAGATTATGCAAAACATAAAGCTGAAGATGTAAAAGATACTTTAACAGATAGTGTAGAAAAAATTATCCCACTTGCTCTTGCAGCTTATGGTGGCATCAAAAGTTTTTATGGCAACCAAAAAGACAAATATTCAGGCAATGAAAGCAATTCAAATGCAGCAACAAATACACTTTTGTTTGTAGCAGGTGCTGCCATTGGTGCAACAGTTGGTATTTTGCTTGCCCCAGCAAAAGGCTCTGAAACTCGTGAACGTATTACAGGCGAAACCAAAAGAGTTGTTGCTAACGCAGAAGCAAAAGGTAAAAAACTTGCCAACGAAGCACAAGAAATTATTAACAAAAACACTGAAATTGCAAAAGAAAAATTTCAAGAAGGAAAAGAAAAAGCTGTTGCGTTAAGCAATGAAGCTAAGAGAAAAGTTAATTCTAATGTAAACTAATATTTCTTTTTTTGTCTTATAAAAAAAATAAAAGCCAATATTTATAAAGAGTCAAAAACTCTTCTAAATGTTGGCTTTTTTGTCTTCTATATTTTAATTCATACAAAAAAGATACTTTATATTTGATGCAAATTATCTTATCAATAAATTACTAATTTATGGGCTGGATTATGAAAATTATGGATTGATTTTGGTGGATTATTAATTTAAAATAACTATCCTAACTTACACAATCATTTAGCTTTATGAAAATTAAAAATGTATTTATTTTTCTCCCTTTTTTGTATTTTATTTTGTCTGGATTTGGCTCTCCCACCTCAAATTTTAATGGTACAAAAAATGATATTTCCTTACATTCAATTCCAAAAGAAAATAAAAATTGTATCATAGAAAACTACCAAAAAATAGAACTCTGTTTGATAGAAACATTTAGTAAAGAGTGGTACGATGATTTGTGTGAACAAGATAAAGCCAGTAATCATCGTTTTTATTTTCATATTGTTACCAACTCACAAGGCAAAATATTAAATATAGAAAAAGACAAGCTCTTCAAAGGAATGACACAATATGAATTCGAACAATTTGCTCTTAATTTCAAGAGAAATTATGATGTTTGTATTTTCCCTCCTCGTGGAAGTAATTTGCAAGAATTTAAAGCAAAATATGGCAACCGTTTACCTTTTAGTTTTCTTTATTTTCCTAGCAAAACACGTACTTTTTTGGAAGAATGGAGGCTGAATAATGGATAATAAACAACAGAATTTTCTTAAAAAAAATATAAATTCGTTTTTTAGATTTTAAAGATTTATTTCAAAGCATTGTTGTTGTCGCTATCACTAAAACACGAAAGACATTGCATCAAAAAAATCAATTTCTTCGCCAATTATCACAAATAATAGCCGTAGCAATCGCAGCATTTAAAGATTCTGCACTCTGATTATTATTTTGTTTGTTGGTTGGTAAAGCAAAACTAGGAATCGTAATTTTATTCAAAATTTGTTTTCCTAGTTTTTCTGATATTCCGTGTGATTCGCTTCCAATAACTAACATTCCACTTTTTGGAAAATTTGTTTGATGTACATTTTTTCCATCTAAAAAAGCACCAAAAGTATTGTTTTGTGCTAGTTTTAGAAATTCAAATTCATCTCCATAATGTACTCGCACACGCAAAAAAGAACCCATTGTAGCTGAAAGAGTCTTTGAATTATAAACATCAACAGTTTGTTCGGAACAAAAAATATCTTCTATTCCATACCAATCTGCAATTCTGATAATTGTACCCAAATTACCGGGGTCATTGATATTTTCTAAAAGGAGTGTCAAATTTTCTATTTTTTTTGGAATATTCCAGACAGGAAATTCTATTACAGCAATGGCAGCATTATTTGATTTTAAAGAACCTGCTTCAGCCAATTGGTTTGAAGTAGATAAAATAATTTCGAACTCTCCTTTTAGTTTATCGTTCAAAATGGATTTATTTTTCAAGTCTTTTAAAAATTCTTGCGTAACAAAAAGTTGTTTTATTTTATAATTAGAATTTGTTGTTTGGAGTGTTTCTGTAATTATTTTTGCTCCCTCAATTAGAAAACACTTATTTTGTTTTCTTACTTTTTTTTGTTGTAGCAAACGTAAAAATTTTCTTTGTGTGTTTGTCATAATTTTCTTTAAATAGAAACATACAGTATTTTTTTAGTTTCGAAAAATTCTTCTTCGAACATATCACTCAAATTGTATAGGCGTACAAAATGCTTGAAATTGGCGAGTTCTTCTTTCAAATCTCCTCCTTTCAATGCCAATATACCGTGCTTAAATTCATCTTTTTCTACTAAAGAAGGTTTGTTTTTTCGCAGGGCAGGTTTTATCCAATGATAAAGTTTTGAGGTTTGAGCGACAGCACGAGTAACAGCAAAATCATAATTATTTTTTTTTGCTTTTTCTACTCTCATTTGTTCTGCCACGATATTATCCAACCCAATTTCTTTTGCAACTTCTGTTACTACTCTAATTTTTTTTCCAATAGAATCTACCAAATGAAACTGTGTTTCTGGAAACAAAATTGCTAAGGGAATACCTGGAAAGCCTCCTCCTGTTCCGATGTCAATGATATTATCATTGGGTTCGAATTCTACAATTTTTCCAATACTCATCGAATGCAAGACATGTCTTTCATAAAGATTTTCTACATCTTTTCTAGAGATAACATTTATTTTTTCGTTCCATTCTGCATACAAATTTTGAAGAGCAGCGTATTGTTGAAGTTGTTTTTGAGTAAGGTTGGGAAAATAACGTTTAATAATTTCCATTAAGATAATATTAATTTTGAGATGTTTTTTTTAAAATAAAATTCAGAGAATTATTTATTCATTCTCTTCGACTCTTTTTTTATATTCTTGGTAGTGTTGTGTTTTTTTGTATTCTTCTTTCAAAATTCCTTTGGTAAGATACATTTTCCAAATTCCTTTTTGTTTGTTTTTGGCTCTTTGTTGCGCCTTTTCGAAGCTTGTTTTGAATTTTATATCAAAGGCGTGTTTTCGTATCCAGCCATATCCTTCTTTCAAAAGTGTATGATTTAGGCATTCTCCTGAGAAAAAATAGATATAGGTTAGATGTTTGTCAAATTTATCGAATAATTGTTTGTCAAAAACTAAAATAATTTCTTTACCTTTTTTCAATCTTTCTTTTGTGTAAGCCAATGATTCTTTGCCAAAAGGAGCTTCATCAATATACAAAGAAGGACGGCTTTCGGGCGTATCTACACCAATCAGACGAATTGTCCAAGTGGTTTCATCTTTAGAATTTACAGAAACAGACTTTGTTGTTTTGGATTGATTTTTCTGGTTTTTAGTGTTTGGGATTTCTACGATAATTGTATCTCCTTCCAAAACTTCTAGCACTTTTGTTTTGGCTGCTTTATCAGAAAAATTAAGCATCAAAAACAATTTTATTTGTCTTCGAAACACAAATAAAATCAACATTACAAAAAGTAATGCTGCTAAAGCTCCTCCATACAAAACATAATTTATTGGTTCTTCCATTTAATTCCTAGTAAGTAACTCATCATAATTAGTTTATATTATTTTGCATTTTGTTCAAGTCTGTACCGAAGGTCTGGCTTGGGCAAAATAAGTCTTTTTTTGGCTTTAAATACAAGGTTAGGTATATTTAATTTTGCATTTTTACTTAAAAACAGATTGTATTTATTTTTCAAAAATAAGCATTTCATTACAGATTAAGTAATCATTTGTTAATTAAATTTGTAAAATAAGTATTTGGATTTCTAATTTTCATTTTCTGCATTTGTTTCGGCAACAAAATAAAGAGGTCTATTCTTAACATCTGTATTGATTCGGCTAATATATTCTCCAATAATTCCTAAGCTAATAAGCTGAACGCCACCCAAAAACATAATACTGACCATAATAGAAGACCAGCCACTTACATAACCTATTTGGATAAAATATTTGGCAATAAAAGAATAAATTATCATCAAAAAAGCAATCGCAGAAACAATAAAACCCGAAATAGTAACAAATTTAATTGGAACATTTGAGAAAGCAGTAATTCCATTTAAAGCAAGATTTATCATTTTTTTGTAAGAATATCCTGTAACTCCTGCATTTCTTTCGGCTCTGTCGTACTCAACATACGTTTGATTAAAGCCAATCCAAGCAATTTGTCCACGCAAAAATTTATGATTTTCTTTCATTTGGCGAAGTCCGTTTACTACTTTTCTATCCATAATTCTGAAATCACCAGTATCGACAGGAATAGGAAAAGAGGTAATTTTGGAAAGCAATCTATAAAATGTTTTGGCAGTCAGTTTTTTCAAATACCCTTCTCCTGCTCTTGCTCTTCGCTTTGCATAAACGACTTGATAGCCTTCTTTTAGCTTTTGCCACATCGGTTCGATTAGCTCTGGTGGGTCTTGCAAATCTGCATCAATAATCACAACTGTTTGTCCTTTACAGTAATCCAAACCTGCCGAAACAGCAATTTGATGACCAAAATTTCTACTCAAATCAATAAATTTTACATTATTATCTTGAAGAGAAAGTTTTTTTACAAGTTCTAATGAATTGTCTTTACTCCCATCATTTATAAAAATAAGCTCATACGTTTTTGCTAAATTAGAAACTACTTTGGTAAGTCTTTCATGAAGCAAATGAATATTTAGAGATTCGTTGTAGATGGGAATAATGACAGAAAGCTCAATCATAAATAAAGTAAGAAATTAGAAGTCAGAATGTAGAATTTTGTAATGCAAAAATACGGATTGTTTTCTGACAAACATAAATGTTTTCTGAAACTTGATTGAATAGATTGTTTAATAATTTTTCTGATAGTATTTTTTAACTAGAAAACGCATAAAAACTTTGTCAGTAGTTGATGTGGTAATCCAAAATAACTCTGACAATAGTTTGTCGAAAAGTGTTTGTTTTTAAACTATTTTTTATGAACAATAGCTAGATACAAAAAAATAGAGCTTCATTTTTGAAACTCTATTTTTTTTTGGTTTGGAATAAATATTACAAAATACAGGACAGAGATGCCGAATACATAGAAATCACTCGGCAGAGCCAAACAAAAACTATTTATTTTTTGACAAACATAAATGTTTTACAAAAGTTATTTTGAGTGAATAAAAAAACAATCTCATTTTTTGTTCGTAAATTTGTAAGATAATTTATTTCATAAGCATTAAATTATCAATTTTTAATTATTCATTATCAATTAATTTTTATGGCTGTTATAGATATTGACGACTCAAACGTAAAAGAAAATTTGAACCAAAACGAAAAAGTAATTGTAAAATATTATGCAGGTTGGTGTGGTTCGTGCCGACTTATCAAACCAAAATACCGTCGTTTGTCGGAAGAGGAGCGTTTTGAAGGCATTGCATTCTTAGATACAGATGCCGAACATAATCCAGAAGCTAGAAAACTAGCAGATGTAAAGAGTCTTCCTTATTTTGCTATCTTCAAAAATGGCGAGTTGGTAGAGGGTATTTCAACAAGTAAAATAGAAAATGTTGTTGAGCTTGTAGAGAAATTATAGGTAGCCGACACTTTCCAAGTGTCGTGAGCAACTTTTTATAAATTATTTTACAAATCTGAAATAAAAACACTTTTCAAGTGTTTGCTACATATATTATGAAGTTACCAGTTATAAAACAATTAGTAGAAAACCATTCGTTAGAAGACCTCAAAAAAGCTGAAACTGCAATAGAAGAAGGCGAAAGTCCAAATATTGAGATAAAAGGCGAGGACGAAGGCGAGCAGTTTACACACGTAATTGCAGCCGTTTGGATAAAAGAAAAAATGGAAAAAGATGGTGTTGATGCTCGTGCTGCAATGCGTGAATATACGCAGAAAGTTAGAAATTCAATAAGTTAATTACGAATTGGAAATTACGAGAAAACCGATGGTTATCTCTGCTCTAAGATTCTTGATTATATCTTATTTCAATATTTGTAATTGAAAAATTTATTTAATCATTCATTCGTAATTAGCTTTGCTGCTTTGGCAGGTCGTAATTGAAAATTTTTAATTAACAACAGATTACCTTTCAGAAGAGATTTGTAAAATACAAACTTCTTTAAAAAACAATCAATAATTGAAGGAAATTGACAATTCGTAATTCGTAATTGAAAATTTCTAATTGACAAACCGTTTTTAACGGACTTTGAATCCGTTTCAAAAAAACAATACTATGAATATAAACACAAAAAAACCAGAAAACCCTAATTCGAAAGGTAGAGTTTTGGTCGCCATGAGTGGTGGAATTGATAGTTCGTTGGCAGCCGTAATGTTGCACGAACAAGGTTATGAAGTCATCGGAATGACAATGAAAACGTGGGATTATGCTGCTTCGGGTGGCAATATGAAAAAAGAAACAGGTTGTTGTAGCTTGGATTCTATCAATGATGCTCGTTCTATTTCGGTTGATTTGGGTTTTCCTCATTATATTTTGGACATTCGTTCAGAGTTTGGTGATTACGTCATTGATTATTTTACAGAGGAATATATGGAAGGCAGAACGCCAAATCCGTGTGTACTTTGTAATACGCATATCAAATGGGACGCACTTTTGAGGCGTGCTGATAATTTGGGTTGTCAGTATATTGCGACAGGTCATTATGCCAATATTAGAGAGGAAAAAGGGCGTTTTGTAGTTTCCAAAGGTGTCGATACCAAAAAAGACCAATCCTATGTTTTGTGGGGCGTTTCGCAAGAAAGTTTGAGCCGAACAATGCTTCCACTTGGAAACCTTACAAAAGACCAAATCCGTCAGATGGCTTTAGATAGAGGTTTTGATGAGCTTGTTAAAAAATCGGAATCGTATGAAATCTGTTTTATTCCAGACAATGATTATCGCAGCTTTTTGAAAAGAAGAGTTCCAGATTTAGAAGAAAAAGTAGGCGAAGGAAATTTTATCATGACAACTGGCGAAATTGTCGGAAAGCATAAAGGATACCCATTTTATACTGTCGGACAAAGAAAAGGCTTAGGTATTGCACTTGGGCAACCTGCTTATGTAGTTGAGATTAAAAAAGATACAAATGAGGTTATTTTGGGTTACAAAGATGATTTGTATAGAGATGGAATGATTGTCAGAAAGCTAAATCTTCAAAAATATGCAGATATTGAAGGCGATATGCTGACCACTACGAAAGTCCGTGTACATCACGAAGGCGCACCAGCTACCATCACACAAAGCGACGACGGACAAGAGCTAACTATTCTTTTTCACGAGCCTGTCGATGCCATTGCTCCTGGGCAGTCTGCCGTTTTTTATGATGGCGATGATGTTATTGGTGGAGGTTGGATAGCTTCTTCTTTCCAACAAATTGGAAACGAACGAATAGAGAAAAATTTGTTTCCTACGGAGGTTTATAAGCCTAAGACGGTTTAAGATTATTTACCGAACGGTTCGCTTTGAGCGAATCCTTCGGTATTTTTTTTAGTTGAAAATATTTAAACCTAAAATACAATTATGAAAAAATTAGGAATTATCTCTCCTGCTGCCTCTCACAAGAAATAAAACGCTTCTTGCTTGGCTTTGCCGAGTGAGTTATATGTATTGAGCATTCTGCTGTGTATTTGTATTTCGTAGTATCTATTTCAAATCAAAAAAATGAGTTTGGCAAGTCCCCAACGAGATAAACTCATTTTTTACTGTATGCTTCTCAATCAATTATAAATAAAAAATAAGTTAAATATCATCTTGGTATCTTATTTAATTATTCTGCTATTACTTTGTTTGTGTTGATTAATTTTTGGGTTTTTTTCTTTTTTTACAAATATTATATATATATATTTGAAAAACACGAATTATACACCTAAAAAAACACAACTTATGGCTTTTGCAAATTCTAGCAAACTCCAAAATGGGTATCCTTCACCCGGACCACAAAATCCAACAGGACAAAAAGTAATGGATCATGTATTTTTTCTGTCTAATGAAGAATGGAAAAAAGCACGAGAAGAAAATAAGTATGATTTAATTATCATAGGCACAGGGTTTTGTGCTTATGCAGTTGCTCATAGAGCTTTAGAGAAAAATCCTTCTTGTAGTATTCTGATGGTAGAAAGAGGCACTTTCTTTTTACCAGAACATTTCCAAAACTTACCTTTGCCTTTTGTAAATACATTAGGAGGACTCTCTGAAACTTTTCCTTGGACAATTTCATACCCAACAGCAAAAGGAAATAAGCAAAGGATACGTTTTCAACATGGTATGGTTCCTTTTGTAGGAGGGCGTTCTACTTTATGGAGTGCTTGGTGTCCTAGACCCAATAAAGAAGAAATGGATGGGTGGCCAAAGGAAATAATAAGAGCTGCAAATCGTAATTTCTCAAGTGCCGAAAAATTATTACATGTACAAAAAGCTGATAAGATAGATGCTAATTTACATAAAGATATAAAAGGTCAATTATCAAGGCCTGTATATGGAAAGCTCCAAAAAATAATACAAGAGAGGTTAGAGATAAATTCTGGAGATGTAGAAGGAATATATAGAACGGAAGCTGCTCCTTTGGCTGCTAAGGCAGAAGATGCAAATGGAATTGATTTTCAAAAGTATTCGGTGCCAGGTGATTTATTACAATTAATTGTAGATCCAGCAAGCAAATTAGGCAATATACATACGGCTGGAGAAGATAGTGATATTATAAAAGAGAAATACAAAAAATTAGATGTCGTTGCAAATTGTACCGTCGAACAAATCTATCAACAAGATGGAAGAGCAACAGCCCTAAAAACTTCAAGAGGAGTACTTCCAATAGATGGGGCAGAGTTAGTTTTAGCTATGGGAACGCTACCACCTACTACATTAGTACGCAATTCTTTTCCACAAATAGCAGAAAAAGTAGGAGAGCGTTTTTCAGCGCACTTTATTACGTCTATTATTGCCAGAATACCTAAAAAAGATTTTGTTAGGAGCAAGAATGAAGAAAAGCTACAAAAATTTGCCAAGCTCAAGAGGAAAGAAAAGTTTGGAGAATTAGAGATTGGTGCTTGTTATATTGCAGGTCTATCCGATAGTGATTATAAAAAACAGTATCATATTCAACTGAGCATTTTGGCAGATGAAGACCCAAAGAAAAATGCAGAAATGGCATTGCGTTATATACCTGATGTTGTTGCTACTGCCACAATAGAACAATTACAATCATCTAAGGAATATGTAGTTTTTGTTTGTGCAGTATTGGGGGAATTAGATTATAGAAATAAGGACAATTTCTTTAAAAATAATACCCAAGACAATGATATTACAACAAACTCATTGCTACAAATTACAGAGAATGATGCCGATAAAGAAACTTGGAGCGCAATGGATATAGCTACTTTTGAAATATTAGAAAAAGCAATATCGTCCAAAGGAGCTAGTGGAGTAGAATATTGGGACAATAGCATTGCAGATGAAAAAATGGACAAAGAGAATTTGAAGTGGACAAAAAAACGACCTAATGATGATGCTATCCGAGTAGATGCTTTAGTGCATGAGTCTTCAACCTTACACATTGGAGAAGATGACAGCGACCCAGTAGACCTCAATTATCGCTTGAGAGGAACTGAAAATGTCTATATTACAGGAGGTGCACTTTGGCCACAGGGAGGCTCATGGAATCCGACAATGACAATGGTGGCATTAGCACAAGATTTGGCAGACAAATTAAATAAGAAAAGAGCAAGGTAAAACAACCTGAATTAATTATGAAATAGTGTAGGGTTTTTGTTTTTTTTATTATAAGAGAATAATAAAAAATCTATTAATTTCATTATTCATAAATTTTATACTAAAATTACTTTTTATATACAAACGTTGAAAAAAATATGGTAAATTATAATTTGGACACTACACCTTCAATGGCACTAAGAGAAGCATTAGATAATATGGATGGTGTTTATCTCTGTATCAAAGACAAAAATTCTGTTTTTTTATGGGTCAATGATAATTTTGCAGCATTGTTTGGTAAAAAACCAGAAGATTTTATTGGAAACAAAGATACACAAGCACCTCATGTACAGCACGACATAGAGGTAATGGAAAGTGGAGTTCCTTTATTAAACTTCAATGAAACAATTCAAATTCCAGACAAAAAAGGTGGTTATGATTACTTAGAAATTGTTACACAAAAAGGGTTACTTCGCAAAAAAAATGGAAGTATTATTGGAATTACCGTTTGTTTTTCAAAAAAATATCCAGAAGCAGACCAGCTCATTGAAAAATATAAAATGTTTGAAACAGGCATAGGAGGGTATATAGCACCAGTATCTCTTGATAAAGATGCTCCATATTCAATGAATTATTTCTTATTGAAAAAAGGAGATGTTTTAGATTTACATAAGCTCAAACAAGATGAACAGTGGTTTTTTCATGAAGGTTCTGCTATCAAAATCCATATCTTTTCAAAAAAGAAAGGCTACTCAACAAAAATATTTGGAAGTGACTCATCAGAAGGGCAAAGCCTTAATGGGTTTGTTCCACATGGCACATGGTTTGGCGCAGAAGTAATAGCTCCTAGTTATGCGTTTGTAACTTGTAGTTTAGCTCCTGCTTGGAAAGAAAAAGATTCTTCATCACCAACAGAAAACAAAGTAAATGCTTTAATAAATAAATTTCCAGAACAAGAAAAAATTATTAAGAAACTGACTTCTAAAAAACGAAAGTAAATGTTTTGAGCTTCTTATAAACAGATGATTATTTTGAAACTGAATAATTCGCTTTTTGAGTAAATTATTCAGTTTTTTATGAAGACATTATTCATGTCTTAGTTTTTTTTCTAATCAAAAAACGCAATTCCTCAAAATTAGTATCTTATCTTGAAATAGTATTACAACAAACCTTTTAAAATTATGAAAAGAATTTCATTTTTTTAATCCAAAGACTGATTTTTAAGTTAAGAAAAGTATATTTTTAAGCTATTTATAAAATAAGTGACAAAAAGAACGTTATTTTTGAGTAACTTATACAGCAAAATCGATATTTTATAAGAAGTTTATGTACCAAACTATTGAAATTTATAAAGAAGTAGTTATTCAAATTGCTACACCAAAAGGCTCTGGGACAGGATTTTACCTTCGAAATCATAATATAATTGTTACCAATCATCATGTTGTGGAAGGTTGTGCAGAAGTAGCAATCAGTGGAAAAAATGTCCCAAAACAACTAGCAGAGGTTTGTTTTACAGATACTCGCTTAGATTTAGCTCTTTTGGTTGCCCCTGATTTGGAAATGCCAACCATTGACTATTCGCAAGAAATAATTAGAGATGGCGAGCCTATTGTGGCTATCGGACACCCTTACGGACTAAAATACACAACCACACAAGGAATTATTTCAAAAGCAAAACGATTGCACAATGGAATAAATTATATTCAAGTAGATGCAGCCATTAACCCTGGAAATAGTGGTGGTCCTTTGGTGGATAATACAGGGCGTGTCGTTGGTGTAAATACTTTTATTCATAGAGAAGGAAATGATTTGGGTTTTGCTTTGCCTTCCAATTATTTAGAGGAAACACTCACTGATTTTGAGAACTTTGAAAGACAAAAAGCAGTTCGGTGTGGCTCTTGTACCAATGTGATTTTACTCCCCAAGATTCAAAATTCTTACTGTCCTTCTTGTGGCTCAAAACTAATTGATTTTACAAAAAAAGTTTATACACCTGTCGGAATTGCTCATTTGATAGAAGAACTTATTACCCAATTAGGAAAAAATGCAAGCCTTGCTCGTGCTGGTGCAAATCGTTGGGAAATGGTAGAAGGAAGTGCAACTATTAATTTGAGTTATAACCCTGAAAGTGGATATATTTTTGGCGATGCTTATTTGTGTAACCTTCCCAAAGATAATATTGGTGATACATACGAATTTTTGTTGCAGCAAAATCATTCTTTGAAAGGGCTTCGTTTTAGTGTAAATGGACAAGATATAATTCTTTCTTTTTCTATTTTTGGACAATACCTCAAACTTCAAACTGCCATAGATTTAGTAAAAAATCTACTAGAAAGAGCTGATTATTTTGATAATGTATTAGTAAATCAATATGGTGCAAGTTGGAGAAAACAAGAAGAATGGTAAAAATAATTTATGCTATACTTAAAATTTATTGACAGTTTATACATTCTTCAACAGTAGTTTCGTGAGGAGTATGGTCTAATTTTCCCCATTTGATTTGTTCCCAAAGACGTTCATGAAAATAATAAAGAACCAACTTAGTAACGACCTCAAAGGCTGCAATTTGAGAAGCTGCAAAGGGAGTTCCTGTAAAAAAGAAAGCAATCATAAATGTATCTAATGTACCAAAAACCCTCCAACTTACTCCTTTTAAAAAACTTTTGCCACGAGAAGCCATCGAACTATTGCCTTGTTTGATACGATTCCAAATCCTTTCATGTAAAAAATATAAAAGCGTTTTTGTAAAAACTTCGCCCAGACCTATCTTAATAGCATCATCAAAACGACCTGTAATCAGCCAAGATAATAAAATGGTATCTATTGTGGCAAATACTCGCCAACTGATTCCTTTTACAACACTCCTATATATTGTTTCTTTCACAGTTTTTTGTTTTATTTTTGGAAGGACAAAAAATATTTGAGTAAATATTTTAAAGCATAATGATAGTAAAGCTATTACTTTATTTAATAAACGTGGTATTTGCCAAAGTGTTTCGTTTAGACTTTGTTTTGTTTAATTCTTCTTTATTCTAAGAAATTTAATCTTATAAATTCTTTTAAAATTGTCTTCATTGTAGCTAAACTACCTTTTTTTTCGTTAAATTATTTATTTAACTTGATTAATTCAAAAAATATTTAGTACCTCACCCCCAAACTTATCACATAATGGTTTTTTCAGTTTCTTTAGCTATCTTAATTATCACACTTATTATCAGTGTTTTAGGCTTTAATAATCCAGAACTACAAGCCAAATTATTACATAATCCTTTTTTGGCTAATAATAACAAAGAATATTATCGTTTGCTTTCTTCTGGTTTTATTCATAATGGTTGGTCACATTTGGGTTTTAATATGCTTACTTTTTTCTTTTTTGGAGGTGTGGTAGAAAAAGTATATGTTCAAGAATATGGAATTATTTGGGGGTCAGTTATCTTTTTGGGAGTTTATCTAATTGCAATTATTCTTTCAGATTTGCCTTCTTTTTTCAAATACAAAGAAATGCCAGCTTATAGTTCCTTGGGAGCATCAGGTGGAGTTTCGGCGATTGTTTTTGCTTCTATTTTATTTCAACCCACTAATGATTTGTTTTTATTATTAATTCCAGTTCCGATTCCTGCTTTTATTTTGGGAGCTTTGTATGTAATTTATTCTTATTATCAAAGCAAAAACTCATCGGATAATATCAATCATTCAGCTCATTTATACGGTGCAGTGGCTGGTTTTGTTATTAGTGCCATACTTATTCCAAGTGCTATTTCTAATTTTTTGACTCAACTTTCTAGTTATCGTTTGCCATTTTAAGAAAATAATCCTTCATTTTTTGATTATTTTTTTAACATAAAAAATAAAATTTGGTTATCTAATTAGATTTTATTTTTTTGAATTTCTGGTGGTGTTACACAAAGTATGATTTTTTTAAAGCGTTTTAGAATAGCAAAATTATACAACTAAAAACTACCCACAA
>CAKZOK010000092.1 GCA_937136415.1 uncultured Cytophagales bacterium
CCCATTTATTACTTGCAAAATTTCTAAAATAACCAAGCGCAATTTGGTCAGAAATCTGTGGGTCAATGTATTTGTTAGTCGGAATCCAACGGTCAAAAGGAAGAGAAGCTGTGTTGGTAGAAACGGTTTGTAAGTATTGGCGAGTACGATTATACGATGCTTTCAAGGCAGATTTTTCATTAATTTTGTAATTAATGGCAAAACGAGGCTCAAAACCTGCATAAAAACTATAAGGTTCAAACTTGCCATAACGCAGTGTGTCTATGATATTTTCATCATTTCTAGGCTGTCCTTCTGCGTATTGATATTCTTCCGTTTCTCCTAAATTTTGGAAAATAGAAAAACGCAAACCGTATTGAAGCGTAATTTTTTCACTTACTTTTTGCTCATTTGCTGCATAAAAAGCATTTTCTAAAGCAAATTTATCATTTAATATAAATTCATTGAAAATAGAAGTTTCGTTTTGAGGTTTTATTTCTGTCGGATTGAAATGATGATAAATATTTTCTACTCCAAAAGTCATTGTATTTTTAGGATTAATAAAATAATCAAAATCCAATTTGAGGGCATAATCTGTAATTCCAGACTCCCACGTAAAATTTTGGGCATCGCTATTTATTTCAAAACCATAATTAAATTTACTATAAATAGCTGTTGTATTTAAGAATAATTTTTGATTAAAAATGTGATTCCAACGCAAAGTAGCCGTTGAGTTTCCCCAGTTGAGTCCAAATCCTTCTCCAAATTTGAAAACATCTCTACCAAAATAACCTGACAAATAAATACGGTCTTTGTCCGAAATTTCATAATTTGCCTTTGCATTAAAATCATAAAAATACAATTTATTTTTTCTCAATGCTGTATCATTAGCAAATCTCAAAAATTGGTCGGCGTAGGTTCTTCTGCCTGACAAAATAAAAGAACTCTTTTCATTGATGGGAGCTTCTATTGTTAGACGACTAGAAACCGTGCCGATTCCACCCGAAGCATTGAATTTTTTGCTATTTCCATTCTTCATTCGAATATCAATAATTGAAGACAAACGCCCTCCATATTGAGCAGGGATTCCACCTTTATAAAGTTTTACACTTTTGATGGCATCTCCATTAAAAACAGAAAAGAAACCCAACAAATGAGAAGCATTATAAACAGGCGCATCATCTAAAAGAATCAAATTTTGGTCATTTGCGCCTCCACGAACAAAAATTCCTCCTGTTCCTTCGCCTGCGCTTTGTACACCGGGCAGAAGTGTAAGAGTACGCATAACATCAACTTCTCCCAAAAGTGCAGGTAATTTTTTGACTTGTTCGACCTCCAAAACTTGTGTACTCATCTGTACTTCGGTTATGTTGGCATCGGCATCACGCTCTGCCGTAACGACTACTTCTTTAAGGTTACTGGCTTCACTCATTTCTATATTGAGTGTAATATTTTTGGTCAAATCTATTTCAAAAAGTTGATTTTCGAAACCAATATAAGAAACCATAATTTTGTATTTTCCTTCCTTTAAAGTAAGAGAATAAAAACCATATTCATTGGCTACTGCACCTGTTCCGGGCATATCTCCCACCAAAACAGTTGCGCCGATGAGTTCTTCTCCGTTGGCTGCATCTCTGATTTTTCCACTAAGTGTATAGCGAGTTTCTTGTTGAGCAAAAGCATTATTTTGAAGGCAAAAAGCAAAAAGCAAAAATAAGGTGGACAAAACGCATAAAAAATGCGTGCTATTTTGTTTCATAAAGAAAATAAATTTAGAAAAAAATAATTGATTTAGTGAATAGTTGTGGAAGGTCAAAATCTTAATCAATACGCAAGACGTTATTTTATTTGAGAAAGTTGCATTTGAACTTTATATTTTATCTTAGTCAAATATAGGTTTACTTTGTTACATTTAGCTTACAAAAATCAATTAGGTTTAACTTGCTTTAACTTCTTTCCTTTTCGATAAAAAATAATATTGTTTTTTGTATCTTTACAACTCAATTCAAAAAATAGTGATTGCATTTATTAATCACTAAAAACTAATCATTAATCACTAAAAAATTTACCACTTAGCTGAAACTAAGAACAAGGTATGAAAACAAACAAACCAGAGCTAAACCAAAATTTGGCAATAAATAACGTCGAAAATTCTCATTTTCCGTATCGTGTCCTTTTGTATTACTGTTTTACTCCTATCGAAAACCCAGAAAAATTCAAAGAAGAGCATCATCTTTTTTGTATCAAAACGGGGCTTTTAGGAAGAATCATTGTAGCTGATGAAGGCTTAAATGGAACAGTTTGTGGAACTCCAGAGGCGTGCCAAAAATATATTGATGCTTTAGAAAAAGACCCTCGTTTCAAAGATATTGATTTCAAAATTGATGCTTCTCAACACAATACATTTAGTAAAATAAATGTTCGTTTAAAAAAGGAAATTGTCAATGCAGGCATTCCACACATAAAACCATATCATGGAACAGGAACACACCTTTCTCCTCAAGAATTCAAAAATTTGAAAGATAATGATGATGTTGTAATTCTTGATGTACGTTCGGATTATGAGCATAATTTGGGTCATTTCAAAAATGCTATTACGTTGGATATGGAAAATTTTAGAGAATTTCCAGAGAAAGTAAAAGAATTAGAGCAATACAAAGACAAGAAAGTTTTGACTTATTGCACGGGTGGAATAAAATGCGAAAAAGCCTCTGCATTACTCTTAGAAGAAGGTTTTAAAGATGTTTATCAACTTCATGGAGGGATTATAAAATATGGAAAAGACGTAGGAGGAGAAGATTTTGATGGAAAATGTTATGTTTTTGATGAGCGTGTTGCTGTTCAGGTCAATGAAGTCAATCCAACGCTTGTAAGTACTTGTTATGTCTGTGAACAGCGCAGTGATTATATGGTAAATTGTGCCAATCCAAAATGCAACCGACACACTACTATCTGCAAACCATGCCTAGAAAAAATGGAGGGAGCTTGTAGTAATGAATGTAAAGAACACCCAGAAAAACGCCAATATGAGCCAGAAGGAAAGGGAATGTACAAGAAAAGCTTGAATGGTTATAACCCTTATATTGGTTGGAATGTTGATAAGACGATTGATGAAAATGAAATAAAAAAACAATAAAATCAAACTATTATCAAAAAATTTAAACTGTTTTGATATAAAAACGTTTTATGCTTTGTTTGAGGAATGGTAAATATTATTTTTATATTTCTTCATACAAAGCATTTTTTTTATAAATTTGAATCAAAATTTAAAATTAAACTTAATTGTTGTTTGTATTTTCACAAATGAGATTACCTCAACATACATTTTTTCAACTAAGGATTAAAAATTAAACAATTCATAATTTTTAATTCCTGACCAACCTTAACTATCCTACCATGAAGAGTATTGGTAAATATATGATTTTTTTGAGCCGAACGGTTACAGATATGGAGCCATGGCATGTTTATGTTCGACTTTTTGTTGAGGAATGTATGCGCATCGGTATTAGTTCCGTTTATATTGTTACAATCATTTCAAGTTTTATTGGTGCTGTAACGGCTGTTCAGACGGCATATAATCTTGTCAGCCCTCTTATTCCCAAATCACTCATTGGTACAATCGTTCGTGATATGACCATTTTGGAGCTTGCCCCTACTATTACAGCTATTGTTTTTGCTGGAAAAGTAGGTTCAAATATCGCTGGTGGATTGGGTACAATGCGTATCACAGAGCAAATTGATGCCATTGAAGTAATGGGAATTAATGCAACTTCTTATTTAGTTTTTCCAAAAATTTTGGCTGGTTTGGTTACTTATCCTCTGCTTGTTATTTTAGCTGCTTTTTTGGCTGTTGGAGGTGGGTATTTGGCTGCCACACTTACAGGGCAAGTAACGGCTGTCGAATATGTATATGGTATTCGCTTAGATTTTGTTGAATTTAATGTTACTTTTATGCTTATCAAATCAGTTGTTTTTGCTTTTTTGGTTACTACTATTTCTGCATACAAAGGATATTACACACGAGGAGGAGCTTTAGAGGTAGGAGAATCTAGTACAAAAGCAGTAACGACAAGTTGTATTGCTATTCTTTTGGCTGATTATTTGCTTGCTCAAATGCTCGTTTTTTAAAAAAAATATTTATCATAATTAATTCTCAAAAAATTGGCTGACCAAAACCTTACTCCAAAAAAATCTATTCGTCCACAAATTTCGAATGCAATTCTTGTAGATACAATGAGTGGCGAAGAGCGTTTTCAAAACACTACTTTACGTCCTATCTTAAAACTTCAAAACAAAATTTTGCTTGCTATTTTTAAAGATTATATTACTGAAAAAGAAGCAAAAAAAAATAGCAAATCCGAAAAAACCAGAACATATTTAAGGCTTTCTGCTGCCAAACAAAGAGAGTATATTGATACCGTTTTTCAGAAAGATATAAAATTTAAAAGTCAATTATTAGGAATGATAATTGGACACTTTGACTTGGAAGAATATAATCTTTATACCCAAAACAAAACAGGAACAAACCGAAGAATAATAAATTTATTGAAAGAACGTATCTTTAATGGGTTGGCTGATATTCCACAAGAATTTTAATCTCTTTTACTAAAAAACAATGAAAAATTTATTTCAAAAAACTCTTTTTCTACTATTCATTTTTATTTCTTTCAAGAGTTTGGCTCAAGACGATTCAAATTCTTTAAATTATGTAAATGATAAAGAAAATATCGTTTCTTCTGCAATGGAAGGCGAATGGTTTTCTCAACAAGAAGGCTACACAATAATTTTCAAAAAAGATACAACTGTTTTAGAACAAATTCCTAAAAAATATTATGATTTTTTGAAGGATAAAATTATTTATTCAGTTGGTTATATCACAATCAAGTCAGAAACAAAAATTTATACAGAAAACAAACCTTATTTTCTAACTGTTTTGAGTGGCAATCCTCATATAGTTTGGTTTAGAGAACGAGATGGCGACCCTCTGGGTGATTCTGAAAGTTTTAATACCTTTATTGCTATTGGAGAAGCTCCTGTTGATGACCTTTTATACATGGGAGGAGATTTTAATAATCAACCTTTTTTGAGATTTACAAGAGTGAAAAAGTAACAGATAAAACTTTCTAATTTTTCAAAAATAGAAAAAATAGCATTTTATTTGTAACCTTCTTAAAGAAAGATAACTACTACGTTAATTACTACTTTATTTATTTCAATTAAATTTTATTTATGAAAAATTTATTTTCAGTTTTATTCGTTTTCATGTTTTCTTTCATTTTCTCTGTATGCACTGTTTTTGCTCAAGATAGTACTTTAGTTATTTCTGCCGAGCAAGAAAAAAATATAGTAGCTTTAGCTATGGAGGGAGAATGGCTTTATGAACTAAAAGATGGAGAAAACTCTGAGAAACAAATACTTAGCTTTCAAAAAGATAGTACTGCTCTCTCTCTTGTTCCTAAAAAATTCTATAAAGTTCTGTTCGATAAACCTATTTATTCGGCTGGTTATCTATCTTTATCTTCTGAAAAAAGAAATATAACAATTAAAAGTGTCCCTTATCTACTTACTACTATTTATGGAAATCCTCATGTTGTGATTTTTATGGAAAGAGATGGAAAACCGTATGATGATGCAGAGGGTTTTAATATTTTTATTCCCACTACTGGCGAAAAAGAAAAAGATATACTGTATATGGGTGGAGATAATGCACATGAACCATTTCAGCCATTCCAACGAGTAAAATAATTGTTTACAAGGCATGCTCATAAAAACTTTGTCAGTGGTTTTTTGGTAACCCGAAAGAACTCTGACAATAGTTTGTCACAAAGTGCCTACTTTTTAAACTATTGATAGCCTTGTGAAAAGCCTCTCAAAGTCAAAAAATACTATAAATTATTTGATTGCAATTATTTTTTATGAACATGCCATGTAATTGCTTATAAACTAAGAAAAACTGCTTTTGATTTTTATAAAATGTATTTTTATCTAAAAAACATCTCTTTTTAATAAAAAAAATGACAAAAAACTTCAAACACATCAGTGAATCTAATGTAACCATTACGCAATTAATGTTGCCTTCTCACTCCAATTTTAGTGGAAAAATTCACGGAGGGCATATTCTCAATTTGATGGATCAGATTGCCTTTGCTTGCGCTTCCAAACACTCAGAAAATTATTGTGTAACTGCTTCTGTAAATAAAGTTGATTTTCTCAATCCAATAGAAGTAGGTGAGCTTGTTACACTCAAAGCCTCTATTAATTTTACAGGCAGAACTTCTATGGTGGTTGGTTTGCGAGTAGATTCCGAAAACGTCATTACTGGCATTAAAAAGCATTGTAATTCTTCTTATTTTACAATGGTTGCCAAAGACCAAGATGGCAAAAGCACGCCAATTCCAGGGATTATTCTAACCACAAAAGAAGAAATAAGACGTTTTGCTAGAAGTATTACAAGACAACAAGAAGGCAAAAATAGAACTTCAAGATTTAATGATACAATTTTTAAAGTTGATGAATATTTACATCTCTTTGAAAATAGTAATTCCAAAATTGAATTGGAAGAAAAGTAAATTAATTTTTTAAAAGAATAACTAATTGATGTTATTCCAAACGTTTCAAAATTGGTGGAAAATAACTTTATTAACTCATAATTTTGGTTATAATTCGAATTAACAACTATCAATATTAGGAATATATTTTTCACTAAAACGAACAATTTTTAGTTATAATTCACTGATTACAAGCAAATTGCATTCGTAATTCGTGATTTTTAATTCGTAATTATTTCATTTCCATTTTCTTAAAAAAATAATCTGTATTTTTGTGTGAATTTATATTAAATAAGAAACAGATAAAATGGCAATTACAGAAAAACCTTTCCGAGTTATCTACGAAGACAATCATTTACTTATCGTCAATAAAGCAGCAGGATTGCTTTCACAAGGCGATAATACAGGCGATAGCTCACTAGTAGATTTGGCAAAAGAATTTATTAAAGTAAAATACAACAAACCAGGTAAGGTTTTTTGTGGTTTGGTGCATCGCCTTGACCGTCCTGTGAGTGGTGTGGTGGTACTTGGCAAAACTTCAAAAGGATTGGAACGTATGTCCAAACTTTTTAGAGATAGAGAAATCAATAAGGTGTATTGGGCTGTTGTGAAGCGCAGACCTCCAAATAAAGAAGACAAACTTGTACATTATCTTGAAAAAGACCCAAAAACAAACAAAACACAAGCCTACGACCAGCCACAAGGAAAAGCACAACGAGCAGAATTGAAATATAGATATGTCGGAAAACTCAATATGTTTCATTTATTAGAAGTTACCCCTCTGACGGGCAGACCTCATCAAATTCGTGTTCAACTTGCTGCAATGGGTTGTCCTATTCGTGGCGATGTAAAATATGGCTACAAAAAACCTAATGAAGATGGAAATATTAACCTTCATGCACGAAGAATCAACTTTATCCACCCTGTCAAAAAAGAACCTCTAATTTGTGTAGCTGCTTTGCCTCAAAATCCATTTTGGGAAGAGTTTTTGACCTTAGATGATTTCAAAATAAAAGACAAACAATTAGCTTACACACATTCAATGTAATTTTTTCACTGGTTTAAGCATCGACACTTAAACCAGTAAAAAGATATAAATACAGATTAATGGAACAAAATAATACACAAAAACAATCTACAACACGCATTGCTATTTTTCCAGGTTCTTTTGACCCTTTTACAAAAGGACATGAAGATATAGTAAGGCGTGGGCTTCCTCTTTTTGATAAAATCATTATTTCTATTGGGTTTAATAGCAAAAAAAAGCGTTTTTTTCCTTTAGAAACAATGAAAAAAAAAATAGAAGATGTTTTCAAAGACACTACTGCTGTTGAAGTACAAACCTATTCGGAATTAACGGCATTATTTGCAAAAAAAAATAATGCTAAATTTATTTTGCGTGGGATTCGAAACACAACTGATTTTGAGTACGAAACACCCATTTCACAGGCTAATAAACACGTAGATTCGAATATCGAAACTATTTTCTTGATTACTTCTCCCGAATATACTTTTATTAGTTCGTCTATTGTCAGAGAATTATATCGTTATGGGCAAGATGTAAGTAAATTTGTGCCGTATCAGTTGCCAGCTCAACAAAGTTAGAAATCAAAGTTAGAAATAATACACTATCTAATCCCTAGTTCCTAATTCAAAATATCAAATTCCCAATATCAAATCATTCATTTATGCGTTTTACTTTATTTTTGAGTATAATAGCCAGTTTGCTATTTATTTTTTCGCCAGTATCTTCCTTTGCTCAAGTAGATTATCAGAGTTTTTACCAAAAAGGAAAAACAGACCTTGCCAATAAAAATTACTCTAAAGCTCGCCAAAATTTGATTATGGTAATGCAAGAAAATCCCCAAAATGGCTTTTTCTTTCCTGCTAGTTATCTTTATTCGATGGCAAGCTACAAAGGAGGCGACTTAGCAACAGCCTATACCAAAATTAGTGAGCTTTTGGCAAAAGCAAAAAACACTACCTTACCATCTAATCAATATCAAGAAATGCTCTATTTGGGAGCTGTAATTGCCTTCGAAAAAGACAAATCTTTACAAGCCATGAACTGGTTGAAGGAGATAAAAGGTTCGAAAATGCGTACTTCTATACAACATTTAAAACAAACTTTTTTATCAAAAAAATCTATTGCTGAATTAAAATTATTATATCAAAAATTCTCAAAAGACCGTGTTTTATCCGAAACTTTAGCTGACAAAATTGCAAAACAAGACCAGACTTCGGAAGAAAACAAAAAACTCTTAAAAGATATTGAATTTGCTTATGGTTATACTTCGCCCTATCAAAAAAAGGAATCCATAACACCTGCCAAAACACTAAAAAAGAAAGAATACAATGTGGCTGTTATGTTTCCTTTTAGATTAAAAAATGAAAATTCGGCTCGTGAAGTACAATCTTTTTTAGATGTTTATGAAGGAATGAAAGTAGCTCAAGAAGACCTCAAAAATGAAGGAATAACAATCAATTTATTACCATTCGATACTGAAAATGATGCCAATAATGTAAGACGCATGACTGCTCTTTCAGCAATGAAAAATATTGATATGTTCTTTGGCCCTTTGTATCCCACTACATTTCCTATTGTATCCGATTTTGCTCAAGAAAATGAAATAAATATGGTAAACCCTCTTTCTTATACGCCAGAGCTTATTGAAGGAAAGAAAAATACCTATTTGTTCGAACCAAGCTATCACACACAAGCAAAAGCAGTAGCAAATTATTCATTTGATTCTTTAAATGCAGACAAAGCCTATATTATTTATGGAACATCTCGTAAAGATTCTATTTTGGCGCATGCTTATCGCAAAATAGTTGAAGAAAAAGGAGGCAAAGTAATGGCATTCGAAAAAATAAGTGCAAATGGATATACATTCAATAAAGTGAGGCGTGTACTAAGCCCTATTGCCAAAAAACCAAGACGCTTGAAAGAAGGTGAAACATTCAAAAAACCAGAAGGAGATACAACAGCGCATATTTTTATTGCTAGTTCAAAGTTAGCAGTGGCAGGGTCTGTAATTAGTGTTCTGAAAACTTCAATGGTAGATATTCCTCTTTTTATTGATAAAAGCTGGTTAAAACTTGAGCAAATTGATATGAATGATTTTATGAATAGGTCTGTATTTTTTATCTACACAGATTATATCAGCCCTCTAAAAAACAAAGAATTTATCAAAAAATATATCAACAAAACAAACCTTTTGCCTTCTGATTATTCTTATGTAGGCTACGAATCACTCTACTTTTTTGGAAAAACTATGTATAAATATGGAGTGCATTTTGAAAGCCAATTACAAAAAGAACACTTTAGAGATGGAAAAGTAATGATAGGACAAAATTATTATGGTTCGAATGACAACCAACTTGTTCCTTTACTTCGTTTTGTAAACAATCGTTTAGAAATTGTAAATCATTTTTATCAAGATTAGTAGAAAATGAAACATAGGAATTAAGAAAACAAAAAATAAACGATTATTTTATACCAAACAATTATTGTTTTATCATAGTTAATTTCTCAATTCCTAATATCCAATCCCTAATTATTTCAAATGCAATTTTTTGATTCTCCTTTTAATGATAATGATACCATACAAGCAGGTTTTTTCTTGTTGGCAGAACCTTTATTAGATGACCCAAATTTTGATAGAACTGTCATTTTGATATGTCAGCATTCTCAAGAGGGTGCTTTTGGTTTGGTTGTCAATCGTCCGACAGAAATCAATGTCAGTGAAGCAACTGATTTGTTAGAGATTGAAAATAATCTTTTTGTAGGAGGTCCTGTCGAACAGAACACCATGCATTTTTTGCATACTATTTCTGAAATTGAAGAATCACTCATCATTACAGATGATATTTTTTGGGGAGGAGATTTTGACAGCCTTCAAAAACTTGCTTTAAAAAGAAAAATCACAAAACAAAATTGTCGTTTTTTTGTGGGGTATAGTGGCTGGTCAGAATTACAATTAGAAGAAGAACTAAAAAATAATACGTGGATTATTTCAAAAATAAATCCTAAAATTATCTTCCAACACAAACCTGAAGAGCTTTGGGCTGCTATTTTGAAAGAAATGGGAGGTAAATATAAAGTGTATTCTAATTATCCAACTGACCCACGTTTGAATTAAAGTAGCTGACACTTTCCAAGTGTCAGAAATAAACTATCAGAACAAAAACTATCGACACTTGGAAAGTGTCAGCTACATAATACATTATGATTCGTTCTCTTCTCTCTCGTCCTTTTGCGTCTTATATTGTAAGTCAGCAAAAAAAATGGATTCAAAATTCGGAAAAAATCCAACATCAAACCTTACAAAAACTTGTCTTTCAAGCAAAAGATACAGCTTTTGGAAAAGACCATAATTTTGGTGACATCAAAAATTATGAAGACTTCAAAAAGAATGTTTCTATAAATGATTATGAAGATTTGCGACCCTATATTGACCGTATTTTGAAGGGCGAACAGGATATACTTTGGAAAGGAAAACCCTTATATTTTGCCAAAACATCAGGAACTACATCAGGGACAAAATATATTCCGATTACAAAAGAATCTATTCCAAATCATATCAATTCGGCTAGAGATGCACTTTTATGTTACATTAATGAAACAGGAAATAGTCAGTTTTTGGATAAAAATTTGATGTTTTTGTCAGGAAGTCCTGTTTTAGAAGAAAAAGCAGGCATTCCACTTGGCAGGCTTTCAGGAATTGTAAACCATCACGTTCCTTCTTATTTGAGAACCAACCAAAAACCATCTTTCGATACAAATTGCATTGAAGATTGGGAGCAAAAATTAGAAAAAGTCATTGATGAAACAATTCATTCGGATATGTCTTTGATTTCTGGGATTCCACCTTGGGTGCAAATGTATTTTGACAAACTTCATGAACGAACAGATGGAAAAAATATTAAAGATATTTTTCCTAATTTTTCTTTATTTATTTATGGTGGTGTTAATTTTGAACCCTATCGAAACAAAATCTATGAATCTATTGGAAAAAAAATAGATTCTATCGAAACATTTCCAGCTTCAGAAGGTTTTTTTGCTTATCAAAATTCTCAACACGACAACTCTCTTTTATTACTTCTCAATAGTGGAATTTTCTTTGAATTTGTTCCTGCCGAAAAGTTTTATGATGAAAACCCTCCTCGTTTGAGTATTTCGGAAATAGAATTAAATAAAAATTATGCCTTGATTTTGAATAGCAATGCAGGGCTTTGGGGGTATAGTATTGGAGATAAAATTAAATTTGTAAGTAAAAATCCATAAAAAATTATTTTTTCGGGTAGAATAAAACATTTTATTTCTGCTTTTGGTGAGCATGTAATCGGAAGTGAAGTTGAGCAGGCGTTGCGTTTTGCTCTAGACAAACACCCAGAAACAAGAACGACAGAGTTTACAGTTGCGCCACAGGTTACACCAAAAGAAGGTTTGCCATATCATGAGTGGTTTATTGCCTTCGAAAATGAACCAAATAATCTAGAAAAATTTGCAACAGATTTGGATAATAAATTACAAGAACTCAATTCATATTACGATGATTTGATACGAGGCTCTATTTTGAAAAGATTAGTTATTCGCTGCCTTCCTGCTGATGGTTTTCAAACTTATATGAAGTCTATTGGAAAATTAGGAGGTCAAAATAAAGTTCCTCGCCTTTCGAATGATAGGAAAATAGCTGATGAGTTGGAGAAAATTAGTTAAAACATTAATATTATTTTTCAAAATCTTTCCTAAAATCTACTTTTTGTATCTTTGTTGATATAAGATTAAAATGGCAAGACTATTTCTTTTTTTGATAAAAAACCCATTTTATTTATTTCTTTTTTTAATCATTTCAAAATTATTTTTTATATATGAAATGAGCAGTCATTTGCACAGGATATGTACGTGGGGTATCAGTAAGTTGTTGTGCAGAAACGGGTAGTCAAGTAATTTGTGTTAGTAGTGAGTAGA
>CAKZOK010000093.1 GCA_937136415.1 uncultured Cytophagales bacterium
GTTCTGTGACTCACAGAAGTTTTTCCCTGTTCTGTGACTCACAGAACAGCAAATACATCTAGTGTCCAGTACTCTAAAAAAAGTAACACAATCAAATTGTAATTTTGAGTACAGAAACTAAACAAAATTTGTAATTTTGTAATTATCCATTTTCAATTATTTATTTTCAATTACAAAAACTATGAATGTTTTAATTATTGGTTCGGGAGGAAGAGAACATGCCTTTGCTTGGAAAATTGCTCAAAGTTCGCTGTGTGATAATCTTTATATTGCTACTGGAAATGCAGGAACAGCGAGAGTAGGCACAAATATAGCCATCAAACCTACCGACTTTGAGGGGTTGTCAAACTTTTGCAAAGAAAATAATATCGATTTGGTCTTAGTCGGAAATGAAGAACCACTTGTAAAGGGAATTGTGGATTATTTTGAAAGTGATAGCTCTCTTGAAAAAATTAAAATTATTGGTGCAAACAAAAAAGGCGCACAACTAGAGGGAAGTAAAGATTTTGCAAAAAACTTTATGATTAAAAATAATATTCCTACTGCAAAATCAGAAACCTTTACAAAAGAATCTATTCAAAAAGCAAAAGAATATATTGAAACCTTATCTATTCCTGTCGTCTTGAAAGCTGATGGATTAGCAGCAGGAAAAGGTGTTGTGATTGCTCACTCAAAAGAGGAAGCCAATAAAACGCTTGATGAAATGCTATTAGATGAAAAGTTTGGAGAAGCAAGTAGCAAAGTAGTTATTGAAGAATTTTTAGATGGAATTGAAGTTTCTTTATTTGTCCTTACAGATGGAAAAGATTATGTTTTGTTGCCAGAGGCAAAAGATTACAAACAAATCGGAGAAGGAAACACAGGACTCAATACGGGTGGAATGGGAGCAGTTTCGCCAGTTCCTTTTGTAACTAAAGAGTTTATCAAAAACGCAGAGGAAACAATCATAAAGCCAACCTTGAAAGGTTTGCAAAATGAAAATATAGACTATTGTGGTTTTATTTTTATAGGTCTGATGGTCGTAAAAAATAAGGCATATGTTTTGGAGTATAATGTCAGAATGGGCGACCCAGAAACAGAAGTCGTCTTGCCACGCATAGAATCTGACTTTTTGGCTTTATTAGATGCCACTTCTAAAAAAGAGTTGGCTAGTCATTCTATCAAAATCTCTAAAAAAGCAGCTACTACCATTATGCTTGTTTCGGGTGGTTATCCAGAAAAATACCAAAAAGGAAAATTAATAACAGGAAATCAAAACCTTCCTCCCAATATAATAGCTTTTCATGCAGGAACAAAAGAAAATGAAAATCAAATTCTTACAAATGGAGGGAGAGTAATTGCGCTTACAGCTTTAGCAAATACAGCAAAAGAAGCTCTTGCAGCCTCAAACCAAGCAGCTAAATTAGTAACTTTTGAAGGAAAGTATTATCGTAAAGATATTGGAAAAGATTTATTTTAAAAACAATTAAAAACTATCAGTTTCAAAACAACAAACCACTTATAACCTTTTGATTATAAGTGGTTTGTTGTTATTACAAAAAATTATCTCATACTACTAGATATTTTGGTTTTTGACCTCTCCCAGCACTCCAAAGGAGGGGGGAAATTACAACTACTTACTATTTTTGAAGCAAAAAAAGCAAAACCAATTCTTTAATTTTAAAAAATCTCTAGTAGTATGAAATTATCTTACACCCATTTTACAGTAAAATCAATCAGCGTCTGAACCTCCGATTTGTAAGGAGGGTACATCAGTTGTGCTGTACTAAAACGAGTAGGCTGCTCCAAAACAGCACGTTCATTCGAAAAAGATTTAAAGCCAAAAACGCCATGTGCTTTCCCTATTCCACTATGATTAACACCACCAAAAGGAAGGTTATGTTGGAAATAATGAATAAGCGCATCATTGACACAAACTCCACCTGAAGAAGTAGAACGTAAAACAGTATCAATCGTCTTACGGTCTTGTGAAAAAACATACAATGCCAAAGGTTTATCTCTTTTATTGATTAAATCCAATGCGTCATTCAAATATTTATAACGAATAATTGGCATAATAGGGCCAAAAATTTCTTGTTGCATAACCTCCGAATCTAAGGGAACTTCTGACATAATTGTCGGAGCAATATATCGTTGCTCTTCCACTACTGTTCCTCCTGTATGAATAACTGCCCCCTGCCCTTTTGCTTTTCCAATCAGCTCTACAAGTGTTTTGTATTGTTTTTTATTAATAATTCTTGCATAATCTGGAGAATCCAAACGTTCACCTGATGTTTGTCCATAAAACTCACTCAAATATTTGAGCATTTGTTGAATAAGTTCATGCTCAATATCTTCATGAACCAAAATATAATCAGGAGCAACACATGTTTGCCCTGCATTTAAAAATTTTGCCCAAACAACTTTTTTGGCTGTTTCTTTGATATTTGCAGTTTCATCAATAATAACTGGCGACTTTCCACCTAGTTCAAGAGTTACAGAAGTAAGGTGTTCGGCTGCTGCTTTCATAACTAATTTGCCTATTGCCGTACTTCCTGTAAAGAAAATATGGTCAAATGGTTGTTCTGTCAAATATTTTGAAACATCTGCCTCGCCTTCTATATAAGCAACTTCATTTTCTGGAAACACCTCTTTGATAAGCTGCGCCATAATCATATTTGTGTTTGGTGTATATTCAGAAGGCTTCAAAATAACACAGTTTCCTGCTGCAATAGCCGAAACAAGAGGTATTATTATCAAATTTACTGGGTAGTTCCAAGGAGCAATAACCAAACAAACGCCTTTTGCTTCATAACGAATATAAGATTTCGAACCCAAAAGAGGCAATGGAGTACTTACAGGCTGGTCTTTCATCCAATCTGAAAGATTCGAAATAGCATGTTTTATTTCATTTGAAGTTGGATAAATTTCCGACAAATCGGTTTCTGCTTCTGGCTTTCCAAAATCTTGACGCAAAGAGTGATGAAATGCCGAGCGATAATTGAAGAGAGCATCTTGCAAACGCTTTAGCTTTTCGATACGTTCTTTGGTTGTTGTTTTGGCTATTGCCCAACGGTTATTTTGTTGAGCTTCAAAAATCTCATCTATTTGTTTTTTAAAATTTTCTTTTGAATTTTGACCTGCTGAAGAGGTATTTTCGGCTTGAATTTCGCTCATAATTAAAAAAATTGTAAGAATTTCTAAACCCTTAAAGAATTTTTCAGAAATTCTTAGGGATTAATAACAAACTTATTTATGAAAAATAAAATATATTCTTTTAGTGTTTTTGTGTGTCTATTTTTATTTGTCCTGTGTTCTTTATTTCCTGCTTTTGGACAACAAACACCTGACCAGCTCCTAAGATACGAACTTTTTGAACATAAAGTGTTTACTTTGTCTTCAAAAAATCATAAACCTAACCATGAAACAGATTCGATGGCATATCGTTTACTTTTTCCCAAAAATTATGATTCTACAAAGAAATATCCTTTAATTTTGTTTCTTCATGGTGCAGGCGAACGTGGAGATAGTTCCCTAACAGTCAAGCATATAGGAGCGTGGGCATTGCAAGAAAAAAACAGAAAAAATTATAACTGTTTTGTTCTTGTTCCTCAATGTGAAAAAAATAACAAATGGGTAGAAGTCGATTGGGCAGCAGATGCACATACACAACCCAAAAAAATGAGTAAATATATGAATTTGACAGTCCAATTAATGGAAAAATTAGAACAAAAACTGCCCATTGATGCAACCAAAATTTATCTTACAGGTTTATCGATGGGAGGATATGGAACATGGGACTTGGCTGCTCGCTTTCCCAAAAAATTTGCTGCCATTGTTCCAATTTGTGGTGGTGCAGATGAAAAAACAGCCTTTTCTCTAAAAAATATGCCTATTTGGGCTTTTCATGGTGCTTTAGACCAAACTGTCAAACCACAACGAAGCCGAAAGATGATAGAAAAAATTAAAAAAACAGGAAATAAAGATGTTCATTATACCGAATACAAAAAAGTAAGGCATGGAAGCTGGAAACCTGCCTATCAAGATAAAAATATGTGGAAATGGCTCTTTGAAAAAAGTTTGTAAATTTTAGAAAAACAAACTCTAAATAATTTGCCACTATAAAAACAATAAATTAGTTTCAAATCATCAGTATATCTCAAAAATAAATATTTAGTCTAGTGTAGTGATAAGACACAATCTGTTTTTTTGTTGAATATTTTATTATATTTCATTAAACAAATTTTATATTTTGGTGTTAGTATAATCAATCTAATAACCCTAGTAATTAAAAGAATAGTGGCTCTTCCTACTTTTTAGTGATTTTGTATTTCTAAAAAAATGTTTTCTATTTCAATTTGGTTTATAATAAGGTCTGAACAAATTGGAGTAAACATTTATAATTCAAATGTTTATCTTGTTCGAATCAAATATTTCAATTCAAATACAATACAAGATATTTATTTTGCACTCAAAAATTAGAAGAACCAGAATAGTTTTTTTTGTTTTAAAAACATTCTACTAATAATTCCTCTACTTATTTTAAATTTATTTTATTGTGCGAGATACCAATACTTATTCCATACGAGATTTAGAAAACCTAACAGGCATCAGAGCGCATACCATTCGCATGTGGGAGCAACGTTATGAACTTGTAACACCTAAAAGAACAAATACAAATATTCGTTTTTACGATTCAGAAGATTTGAAATATATGCTCAATGTAGCTCTACTCAATAATAATGGGGTTCGTATTTCGAAAATTGCCAAAATGTCGCAAGATGATATTTGTGTAAAAGTAAGAGAAACACTTTCAAAAACTTCTGATTATCCTTCTCAAATTAGTGCGCTTACAGCAGCTACCATTGATATTAATGAAGAACAATTTGAAAGAATAATGGCAACAAGTATCTTACAATTTGGCTTTGAAAAAACAATGCTCAATATTATTTATCCTTTTTTGAGTAGAATAGGAGTCCTTTGGGCAACAAATGCAATCAACCCAGCACAAGAGCATTTTATAACAGGGCTTATTCGCCAAAAAATAATTGTTGCAATAGATGGACAATACAAAGACAGAACGACCATAGAAGGAAAAAAATATATCTTATTTTTACCTAGTGGTGAGCTTCACGAAATTTCACTCTTATTTTCTTATTATTTATTAAAAGCAAGAGGAAATCAAGTTATTTATTTGGGACAAAATCTTCCCTTAAAAGATTTGCAAGAAGTTTATACAACGCATCAATCGGCTACTTTAGTAACCATTATTACTTCTTCGCCAAACACAAATGCAGTAGAAGAATATTTATTTGAGATTGGAGAGCGTTTCCCAGATGCTGATATTTTAGTTTCTGGTTTTCAAGTAATGGGACAAGATTATAAGACATCAAAAAATGTTCATATTTTACAAAAACCTCAAGATTTAATTATTTATTCAGAGAATAATAAATAACAAAATCAAACTAATTTTGAATTTTAAATTGGTCAGACCTTTTGGTACAAAGCAATTTAAAATTCAATTTTTTTTAGTTTTGATACAATTTCTATTCTCCACTTGCAGCAGCAGCCAAACGCTCTGCATTTTCGGCAAGTTTTAATTCTTCAATAAAAGAACCAATATCTCCGTCCATTACATTTGGCAAGTTAAAGACACTAAAGTTTATTCTATGGTCGGTAACTCGTCCTTGTGAGTAATTATAAGTACGGATTTTGTCCGAACGGTCGCCACGCCCTACCATCGAACGACGAACTTCAGAAGTTTCATCGTTCTTTTTCTGTAATTCTTGGTCATACAGACGAGCTTTCAAAACTTTCAAAGCCTGTTCAAAATTTTGAAGCTGCGAACGTCCATCTTGACATTCTACCACTAACCCCGAAGGAAGGTGCGTCAGACGAATCGCCGATTCTGTTTTGTTTACGTGCTGTCCACCTGCTCCTGATGCTCTAAACGTATCCTTTTTGATGTCGCCCATATCAAGATTTATTTCTACGGCATCTGTTTCTGGCAAAACGGCAATCGTAGCAGCCGAAGTATGCACACGCCCTTGGCTTTCTGTATCTGGAACACGCTGAACACGATGTACGCCCGATTCATATTTCAATTTTCCGAAGGCTTCATTTCCTGTTACCGAAACAATAATTTCTTTATACCCTCCTGCTGTTGCTTCACTAAACGAGATAATATCCCACGTCCATTTTTGAAGCTCTGCAAAACGCTGATACATTCTATACAAATCGCCTGCAAAAATACCAGCTTCATCGCCTCCAGCACCTGCACGAATTTCAAGAATGGCATTTTTATCGTCGTCTGGGTCTTTCGGAATAAGTAATGTCTTGATTTCGTTTTCAATTTTTTCTTGTTTTGGCTCTAGCTCCTCTAATTCTTGTTTTGCCATTTCTCTAAAATCTTCATCTTTCTCTTCTCTCAAAACTGATTTTGCACCTTCAATATTACTTAATATTTTTTCATATTCTTGATATTTAAAATCAATTTTTTCTAAGTCTTTGTATTCCTTACTCAGTTTTGCATAATTATCCATATCCTTCATAAGGTCAGGATTCATCATTTCTTCACGAACATCATGAAAACGTTTTCTGATTTCTTCTAATTTATCTACCATAGGAACAATTACGAATTAAAGATTACGAATTACGAATTACGAATGTAATTCTAAAACTAAAATATTTTTTCAACAAAATCATTTACTAGATTTTTGATATCATAAATGAAAATTACCTTTTGAAAATTGAGTACAAATATACAATAATAATTTGAGTCTATTTGAGAAGTTGTTTAAGAATGGCTATTTTTCGATAGAATTGGGTTTGCAAACCCAATTCTATCGAAAAATGAAACTTTAC
>CAKZOK010000094.1 GCA_937136415.1 uncultured Cytophagales bacterium
TATTCATTTGCTATCCATTCTTCGGCATTTTCAAGAGAATCAAACATATTAGTTTGGATAAAATTTGTATTGTTTGAATATTTATCTACTGCCATTTTGCCAAATACACTCTTTGGAATAATAAAAGCTATTTTCCTTACACCTGCTTGATAAATTCTAGGACTCCAATCTTCATTTAACCATCTTTGGTCATCTTCTGAAATAACTCCTTGATTTCTTGTATCAGCAATAAAAGAAAGTGGTTGGTTAGGTTCTTTTTTTTCTTTATAAAATTTCAAACAAGCTTCTAAATATTCTTTGAAACTGGTACTATTCATAAAGTGCTTTACTTCTGATAAAATATAAGCCCCATCTGCATGATAGGAAATTCGTGATATAGTATTTTCTAATAGAACTTCATTTTGCTCTGACATATTTGTTGTGTTTATGGTAAAAAGTAACAAGTGTAAGAATTAAACGCAAAATAAATAAAAATAATAAAATTTCAATTAAATAATATTGCCTTTATGAATATTTTAGCAAAAATTAAAACTAAGAATAGGGTCAAAAGTATTTTTTCTTACTTTGTTGTGGTTTTTACTTTATTTACAAAAGAGTATTGTTTTTTTGAAAAAAACAGAAGGGTTAAAATTTATTTTGGCAAAATATAATTCTTAGATGTCAAAATGCTTATCTTTATTTCTCTAAATTTATACAAAATCCAATTATTATGTCTTTCAAAAATATTCTTGTTCCTATTGATTTTTCTTCTCGTTCGTATGCTGCCTTAAAGACGGCTGCCGATATTGCTCATCAGTGCGATGGCAAAATCACACTCTTACATATTATTGATGTCCCTGAATCTCAAGAGCTTGAATATCGAAAAGCCTTAGATATTCTTGATGATGATGGAGAAACTTCTAAAAGAGAAATGCCTTTGATTCTCTTTACAATGAAGGAAACAAAAAGACAACTTCGTGAAGCAAGAGAAAAATATCCCAAAATTACATTTATAGAAAAGGTAGTTTTTGATAGAGTACATCGTCAAATTTATAGTGTAGTAGAGGAGTCTGACGTTGATTTGATTGCGATGGGGTCTAGTGGTGCATCAGGTTTGGGAGAAGTTTTTATTGGTTCGAATACTCAAAAAGTAATCCGAAATGCAAACTGTCCTGTTTTGGTAATCAAAGACGATGAAGGCAATTTTAATCCTCGTAATATAGTTTTTGCATCTGATTTTTCAGAAACAGGAGGGCGAGCTGCCGAGCTATTTCCAATTTTCAAAACATTATATGGGAGTACGATACATTTTCTAAATATTGTTACACCAAGCACTTTCGAAGCCACTCCAACAACTCAAAAAAGAATTAGAGAGTTTGGAAAACAAACAAACTTAGAAGATTATACTATAAATATCTTTAATTATTATACCGAAGAAGAAGGAATCCTAACCTTTGCAGAAGAAAATAAAGCTGATATGATTATGCTAGGAACACACGGAAGAAAAGGCTTTTCTAGGTTTATGATGGGCAGTATTGCCGAAAATGTAGCAAATCACTCCCAAATACCTGTTTTTGTTTTTCGTCAAGATTAATAATATTAACATTAATAAATGGTATCACGATTGTTTTTGTATGAAGTATTTTGTGTGTAAGGTTTTTTTGTAAAAACAATAAAACTGCTATTGTTGGTGTTTTAGTGATAGCGATATCAACAACAATGCGAAGACACATGAAAAATTAATCGTGATAACCTTATAAATAATCAAGAAATAATATTTTATCTACAAAGGCTTTATTTTTTGGAATAAAGTCTTTTTTATGCCAAAACATATCAATAAAAACTTTCTTTACTTTTTAAGAGTAAAAATATAAAATGATAGAAAATCAATCAAAAAAAATATTTAATTCAATTCAAAAACCTATCGGAATTGTTCTTTCTGGTGGTGGTGGGCGTGCATTGGTGCATCTAGGAATTTGGAAAGCACTAGAAGAACAAAATATTCAACCCAACAAAATTAGTGGAGTAAGTATGGGAGCAATCATGGGAGCTATGTGGGCAGCAGGATATTCAGCAAACGAAACAACAAAGATATTTCAATCACAAAGTTGGAAAAAATGGCTTAGACCAACATGGAGTGAAAATGGAATTATTTCTATTCAAAAATTAAGAACTTTATTTTCAGAATATCTCCCAAAGAGCTTCGAAGAATTAAGTTTTCCTATTACTATTTCAGCTTTTTGTTTGCAAACAGCAAAAATTGAACGATTCGAAAGTGGAGATTTAATTACTCCTTTACTTGCCTCAATGGCTGTTCCTGCAATTTTTTCGCCTGTCAGAATCAAAGAATATGATTTTGTAGATAGTGGACTTTTAGAAAATTTGCCTACAAAACCATTCTATTATAATTCAATAAATAATGAAAAAAAAGAATCTGATTATTTTGTAATTGGGATTCATTCAAATCCTTTAGATAAAAATTTTATTCCAATTTCTACTCGTTCGGTCATCGAAAGATACTTTCAAGCTGTGGGAGTTTTTATGGTAAAAAAAGATATTTCAAAGTGTGATATATATCTTGAACCTCAAGATATTGCTAATATAAAATTTTCGAATATGAACATTGATAAAGCATCTCAGATTGGATATAATTACACAAAAGAATTTTTAAATAAATTTGAAATACAAAGTTAAGGATAGAATAATTTTATTACTATCTTTAGTGTTTCAAAATTTATCATGCACTTCAAAAATCATTTTATGAAAATTAGAGAAATTACACTCTTCACAAATCAATTAAAAGAACAACTTCATTTTTATAAAAATACTTTGGGCTTTCGAATGATACATGAAAGTGATAAAAAATTTACCTTTCAAGCAGGTTTTACCAAAATGACTTTTGAGTTTAGTGAGCAAAAACATGTTTATCATTATTGTTTTCTGATTCCTTCAAATCAATTATTGGCAGCTATAAAATGGCTCAATCCGAAGTTAGATATTATCAAAATTGAAGAAGAACGAATTATTCAAAATTTTGAAGATTGGAATGCTGATTCTATTTATTTTTATGATGGAGCTGGGAATATTGCCGAGTTTATTGTGCGTCATGATTTGAAAAATGAAACAAAAAATGAGAGCTTTGACTTATCTCAAGTTTTATGTCTGAATGAAATTGGAATGCCAACTCAAAATGTAAAAAAAATAAATCAAGAGCTAGAAGAACAATTAAACTCCACTTTTTGGAAAGGAGATTTGGAGCGTTTTGGTACAAATGGAAATCAAGAAGGATTATTTTTATTATTAAACAATCAAATCAAAAAAGAATGGTTTCCGACGCATTTGAACACAGAAGCATCGCCTTTTTATGGTATTTTTGAAGTAGAAAATTATCTTTATACACTACAATTTAAACAAGCAAAAATGAATATTTTTGATAAAAAACAGATTCAATAAATAAAGGATTTTATAAAAATTACAAACGCAAAAACAAGACTTCTCATTCATAAATTATGAAAAAACAAACCGAACTTGTAAAAAAAGAACTTCCAAAAGAACTTGCTTGGATTGACAAAACCTCAACAGTTTTAGATGATATTTTTAAAGTTCCTGCAACAGATTTTCGTTTTGGACTTGACCCACTTATTGGGCTTGTACCTGTGGTAGGCGATTTTGTGGGATTTGCTATTTCGGCTTCAATGGTCTTGGCAATCGTTCGTCATGGTGTAAGCCTTTCAGTTTTGACAAAAATTTTGGGAAATATTACCTTTGATTATTTGGTCGGATTATTTCCTTTTTTGGGAGATTTTTTTGATGTTGCTTACAAATCCAATAGAAGAAATGTAGATATTTTGAAAGAATATTATACTTCTGGAAAACATACAGAATCTAGCAAATATATTGTTTGGTTTGCTGTAATAACCTTTTTGATTCTTCTGGCTGGCTTTGTTGCTGGGAGTATTTATCTGACTTGGCAAGTCTTGAGTAGCTTTTTGGGTGCATTATAATTGAAGTTTGATTTTTAGTTTGAGAAAATCAAATTTACTTCATTTATCCATTTTATCATTATTTCAATTTGTCTTTGAGTTTTTATTTTGATTATCTGAATAGACTGAACAGCATTTGTAGTAAAAATAATTTCAGCTTGATTTACTTCTGTTTTTGTAATTGATTTTTCTTCAATATAAATTTCAGGATTATTTTGATTACTATTTTGATAATTATCTAATAAAAAACTTCTCATTGTTCCCATTACACCTCCTTCGGAAGCTGGAGGTGTGATAAAATGCAATTTATTTTCGTTTTTATTTTCATTAGAGAAATTATTTTTTAAAATAAAAACATTTGCAGCTCCTGCTTCTGCAATTCTATTTTCATTATTGAGCAAAAAAACCTCATCAGCTTTTTGTTCTTTTCTGTATTTTCCTGCCAAAACATAAGGCAAGGCATCAACTTTTTTGAAAACTGAAAAACGAGAAGGAAAAAGAGGTAATTCATCAAAAAAAACATACCTTTTTTGTATTTTTTTTATATCAAAATTATCTGAATCAAAATGTTTTAATGTATCAATTTTTTGTAAAGTAATTACAAATTCAGAACTTGATTTTATAGGTGTGTAGAGTCCTCCTTCGCTTCTAAAAACAGTCAAACGAGCCTTAAAATCATTTTTTCTTTCTTTAATATTTGTATTTAGAGGAGTTATTGAAAAAATAGTTTTTAGGATTTCATTTTTCAAAAAATCACTTTCTAATCTATCATATCCAAAATTTTCCATTCCTTTTGAAAGCCTTTCAAAATGATATTTCCATAATGGAATAGAATAATTTATTCTATTGTTTTTTATGTTTCTTATAATTCGTATTGTTTCGAAAAGTGCATCTGCATAACAGAAAGCCCTATTTTGTGCAGAAAAAAGAAGTTTATTTTTATCTTGATAGATTTTTCCGTTATGATTTAGCATTTTATTATTTGGAATTTTTCTTATTTACTCAACAAAATTTCTTCATATTCTTTTCGTTGTTCTTCTTCTATCAAAGGAGTTGATATTTGAACAGAATCCTTTAGGCTTTTGGCATCTCTAAGCTGTTTTAATTCTAACTTGTTGATATAAACAGGGTCTTTCAAGTCAAAAACTCGGTTGGAATCACTATCTGCAATATATCTAAAATAAATTTGTCCTTTTTCTCTTTCTACTGTCCAATCAATAGTTCGTGTATTTCGTGGAGTAACAGCTCTAAAATGACGACCTCTATTGTCAGAAACATACATTACAACGGCATCTTTCCAGTTATAAAAACCATCTTGATTAGAATCTTCATGAATTGTTTTGTACAAAATAATAGTAAATGATTCTTTATATGTTCCTATTTCTTCAAAAGAAAAAGCAATTCGTTTGAATTTTTGGGTGGTAAGAAGATGTGTTTCTTTACTTCTTTCATCAAAGAAAATCAAATTATGAGCATTTTGTGAAATATCTTCTGCTGTTTTTCCATCATCTGTATAACGAGCATCTGCAATATCTCTTTCATCTACAATCTGCATAGGAATAACTGTAAAATCTGTATTTTTGATAGAAACAGGTTGCCCATAAATAACTCTGCGTTGGTCTTTTTCATTCGACGTTTCTGAAATAGGTTGGGTAGAATCACACCCACTCAACAAAACAGATAAAAAGATAATTTTTGAGAAATAAAAAACAGGATTAGAAGTAAGAGAGTATTTTTTTTTCATGTGAAAACAAAAAGTAATTTTGATAAAGCAAATATTGAGGCTGTTTAAGAATGTGTATTTTTTTTAGAATCGGATTTGCAAACCCAACTCTAAGGAAAATAACCTAACCTTTATTGGTGTTTTAGTGTAGTGATACCAACAAATACACGCACAAAACCAATTCTTAAAAAAGGTTGTTAGGTAATAATTACGAATGCAAATTAAAAAATAAGAATTTATTTCTAATTATAAATGAAAATAAAAGGCATTTTTTATGGGATAAAATTAAATTATTCTATCCCATAATTTAATAAAAAATGATAAATATTGATTTGTATCTAAATTAATTTTTATTAGTATCAGTGGTCATTGTTTCCTTTTCTTTTGCCAACTCTTCTTTTATAAATTCAATATAATGCGCCTCGTCCCCAGGGTTATACGAAGTATGCTGCCAAACAATCTCGCCCTTTGAATTAACGATAAATGTATGAGGAACATTTTGCACATTCAAGGCACGTTTCAAATCACTATTTTCATCACTATAAACTTCAAACGCCCAGTTTTTTCCATTTGCAATAGTAGGAATACGCATTTTGCTACGAGCATCATCAACAGAAACAGCAACTACTTTTACGCCTGTTTCTTCTTGCCAGTCGATGTATTCATCATTGATTGCGCTAAGTTCGGAGATGCAAGGTTTGCACCAAGTAGCCCAAAAACTAATGATAGTATAACCTTCCTTATTGAGAGTTTCTTGTATATTAATTGTCTGATTTTTGAGTGTTTTGATAGTAACTGAAGGAACAGTTGATTTTGGAGATAATGCTTTTTTATTTATTGTAAAAGAAGACAAAGAAATGCCCATTAAAAACAAGAAAAGGAGAGAAGAAAAGACAGATATTTTGATATAATTTTTTTTCGTAGTCATAACAAACAATTTTTTTAGGGTAAATAAATTAAATATATTTTTGTTGAGTGTGAATTATTGATGCAAAATAAGTTTTTAATCCACATTATTCTCAAAAATACTACTTTCTTGTTCAGAAATTCAATAGTAAGTATAAATTTATGAGTGATTTTACAAAAGAAAAGTATAAATTTGATTATAAATTATATAAAAGCTAAAATTGTGCTGTTTTTTTATGAAAAATTATTTGAGCATAAAATAACTATTATGTATTTTTGTAGTTAGTTTCGATAATTGTTATCTAACTTAAAAAATAATAGCATAACAATTTTATTTTTATGAAGCACTCAATATAAAATTAAAATCCATCACCCCAAAACCTACAACTATTATCAAAGCACCTGGTTACAAATCTACAAAACGCTACAAATTATCGTCATTCAAATTTGAATTACCTCAAGAATTAACAGCAAAATACCCTACCGACAATCGTGATGATTCTCGCCTTATGGTGGTGCATCGTGATACAGGGCTTATCGAACACAAAATGTTCAAAGATGTATTAGATTATTTTGGGGAAGGCGACAAAATGGTGGTCAATAACACAATGGTTTTTCCTGCTCGTTTGTATGGATATAAAGAAAAAACAAACGCCAAAATTGAAGTATTTTTATTAAGAGAACTAAACCCTACTTCACACCTTTGGGACGTACTAGTCGATCCTGCTCGTAAAATTAGAGTTGGAAACAAACTTTTCTTTGGAGAGGGCGAATTGGTAGCAGAAGTAATTGACAATACCACTTCAAGAGGACGTACTATTCGTTTCTTGTATGATGGAGAGCCTGAAGAATTTTACAAAACATTAGAAGAATTGGGCGAAACTCCTCTTCCTCGTGAAATTGGTAGAGAAGCAGAAGAGTCAGACAAAGAGCGTTATCAGACTATCTTTGCAAGCCAAAAAGGAGCTGTTGCTGCGCCTACGGCTGGGCTTCATTTTACGCCTCAACTTCAGAAAAAATTACAATTACAAGGAACAAGTTTTCACCCTATTACACTTCATTTGGGGCTAGGAATGTTCCGTCAAGTAGAAGTTGAAGATTTGACAAAACACAAAATGGATTCTGAAAATTTTGATGTTGGAGAAGAAACTGTCAAGGCTGTGAATGAAGCCATTGATGGAAAGAAGAAAATTTGTGCTGTCGGAACTACCTCGTTGCGTGCCTTAGAATCTTCTGTTTCGGCAAGCGAACATCTAAAACCAAATGGTGGCTGGACAGACAAATTTATTTTTCCTCCGTATGAGTTCAAAATTTGTAATGCTCTTATTTCTAATTTTCATTATCCACAATCTACCCTTTTGATGATGAATTGTGCCTTTGGAGGGTATGAATTAGTTATGGAGGCGTATGAATTAGCAATAAAAGAAAAATATCGTTTCTTTAGTTATGGTGATGCAATGCTTATTATCTAATTTCTTTTTTAAGAATTAGTTAATTTTTGAAACAAAAAGACACAAAAATCCTTTTATTTGTAAAAATGAAAGGATTTTTTTTGTAACTTAATGAATGTTATCACGCTTATTTTTACCTAAAACATTTTGTTTGTTCGTTTTTTAGCAAACAAACACACACAAAAATTAAAGGCAGTAAAACTAATTATAAATCTAAATCGCTGATTAATAATGATTTGTGATGAAGATTATATAGCAAATTAATTCCTATTTCTTAATTAAGTTGCCTAGTTCTATTTATAAAAATTAATCAAAAAACAATGAATAAGGAACGTTTATATGATGCCTTTGGGGAGCTTATTTATGCTCTTGCTATGGCAGATGGACTCATTCAGCCCGAAGAAATAAGAGCTTTGAATACTATTTTACAAGGACACCCTTGGGCTTCTCAAATAAAATGGTCGTTTGATTATGAAATAAGTAAGGGCTTTGATTTGAATCAAGTCTATAAAAAGGCTTTGGATACTTTTACACAACACGGACAAGATAAAGAATATACTTATTTGATAGATATTCTTCAAAAAGTAGCAAAGGCAAGTGATGGAATCAATGAAGCCGAACAAGAAATAATCGAACGTTTTCAGAAAGATTTGAAAGAGAATTTTGTTCTTGAAATGGAAAAGAGAAAACTGATTTAGAAAATGAAATAAAAAGGCTGCAATTTTTTAATAAACTAAACAAAAAGCAATGCTAAATTTTTTCAAAACTCCTATTTCTATCAAAAAATGGATAGGAATTGCTTTTCTATTGCTTATATTTTGGTTGGTTATTCTTGCTTGTTTTTATGCTCCAACACTTTTAAGAAGTGTTTTTTTGAAAGACTTTTATTTGGATAAATTAGAATACAAACAAGCAAACATTTATGTAAATCCTGAAATGAATAAAGAAGAACGAAAAGATATAATTTTTCTTTATCAACAATCAAGGCTTCGAATTGATTCTCTTTTTGGGAGTACAGAATCCAAACCTTCTATTTTGGTAGGCAATAGAGGTGAAACAATGCAGCTTTTTGGTCATTCTACAGATGAAAAAAATACGCAGTTACAAACTGGAATGACTCATCTGACTCCTTTTGGTGCATATATTGTTCTTTCTCCTAGTGGAACAAATATTGATGTTTTGAGCCATGAGCTTTGTCATGCCGAGCTTATGAAAAGAGTAGGCTGGCAAATTAGAAGAAAGAAAATACCAATTTGGTTTGATGAAGGCTTGGCGATGCTTGTCGACAAACGTTTTGAATATTGGGCTGATTTGCAAAAAGATTGGGTAAAACTCTCGGAGTTAGAAAATAATAATTCTGATTCTTTATCCTCAAAATTTTCTTTACAAAACCTTCAAACGACCGAACAATTTTTTACAGAAAATGCACAAATTCATTATTTTTTGGCTCAAAAAGAAGTTGCTTATTGGTATAACAAAAAGCAAAAAAAAGGACTTTTAGAGTTGATTAATAATTTAAGAACAACAAAAAATAGCTTTAGTGAAAATTATAAACTAGATTAAAAAAATCTCTATTTATTGAAATAAATAGAGATTTTGATTATAACATCTAAAAAAATACTACATCGGTGGTGGTGGTGGTAATGGTGGTGGCACACTTCCAAAAAGATTTTGTAGTTCTGCTACTTTTTCGGCTGCTGCCCATTCTGCCATTCCTGCTTTCCAAACAAAAGAAGTACGAGTAATTTGTCCATTTTGTATCATTTTTTGTATTTCTCCCATTGGGAAAGGACCAGCTTGTTGCCCGTCTATATGCACATGAAACGAAACCATAGGAGGAGGAGCTTGATTACTTTGCTGCTGGTTTTGATTCTGATTTTGTTGCATCTGGTTTGCCATCTGGTTTGCCATTGCCATTCCCATTCCCATATTCATTCCTTCATTTCCTCCATTTGGATTATTTGCAGAGTCTTGCATGGCTTGTCCCATCTTAAACTGCGTATAATTATTGAGGTTTCCTTGCATCGAACGCCCCATAATCTCCATTTCATTTCTTTGGTCAAGTACTTTTTGTACATGGTCTGGTAAAGACATGTTTTCTACAAGAAAATCAGTAATATCAACACCATAACGGTCAAAATCTAGTACTAATTTTTTCTTAATCATTGCACCTAGCTCTTCATAATTGGCAGCCAAATCTAAAAAAGGAATTTTGCTTTCTCCTAATCCATCTGTAAATTGCTTTACCACAAGGCTCTTGAGCTTATTTGTAATTTCATCGGTTGTAAAATGCCCATCTGTTCCTACGACATCAATCAAAAAACGGCTTGGTTCGATTACCTTAAAAGCAAAACTACCAAAAGCACGAATTTCTACACCCATCGAACCGAGTTCGGCATCTCTGACTCTGATTGGATTGCGAGTACCCCATTTGTTGTCATAAAAAGGGCGCATATTTACAAAATAAACCTCTGCTTTAAATGGACTATTAAACCCATATTTCCAACTTTTTAATGTTGTGAGAATAGGCATATTTTGTGTTGAGAGTTCGTACCTACCAGGAGGAAACACATCTGCTAATTGTCCTTCATTGATAAAAACAGCTTGTTGCCCTTCTCTTACTGTAAGCTGTGCGCCATATTTAATTTCATTGCCATCTCTATTAAATCTATAAACAAGTGTATCTCGGCTATCATCTATCCATTCGATGACATCAACGAATTGTCCACTAATTTTGTCCCAAAGTCCCATAAAAAAAGTAATTTAATTAGTAATTGATAAATTTGATTTGTTAATATTCAATCTTAATTTACAAAAAAGAAACAAAAAATCCCATTTTTGAAGTGTTTTTTTTCAAAAAAAGGATTTTTATAATTTTTATATTGCATTTTCGACGTAAAATAATAATTTTGATTTATTTAAAAATACCTTTCAAAATACGACGAATAATGATTCCAACAATGATTTTTTTCCAGTCAATGCGCTTTAAAATAAGCCAAATTAGATTTAACATAATAGAATGATTTTATGAATGTAGATGAAATAATTTTATGAATTACAATAAATATGTGATTTAATTTTGATTTTTTGAAATAATCCACTATTAAATATACAATTTATTCTTTAGAAACGAAAAAGTCAAATGAAAAGTTATTATAAAAAATGTTAGTTGAGATAGCAAAGACTTAATTCATTATTTATTTATCAAGCCGAACAATCAAATTTTGCCAAATTAAACCAAAGCATATACCACTTTCCATTAATATTTGTAAAGCCAATTTCAAGGTAATCATCTGTTAAGACTACAACATGATTTATTTTTTTATCTATTTTTTTGGCAAATTCTTTTTCTTCTTTTGAATGTTTTTTTTCTGTAATTTTTTCTTTTATCTCAATTCCCTTTTCTATTTCTTTAAAAGAAGATGTTTTTTGATAAAATGTTCCTTCTTTTGAAAAACTTTCACAATCAAATGCTGGTGTTTTTTCATTTTTTGGATTTTTTCCATTAAATTTTTTGAAATAAGGCTCTAAATGAGGAAGGTGTTGATATACTTGGTCTAAATTATCAAAATGCTCTACAATAGAAATTGCCCCTGGTTTGTGATTGATATAAAATCCTAATTGAGGGTGAATATATTTTTTGAGTTGATTATCTGATGAAATAGTTAAAAATTTTTGAAGTACTTTCTCAAATTTATTTTCTTTGGTAGAATTTGTAGAAGCAGCTAATAATACTTTTTGAGAATCAACATCTTCCCAATTATCATTTGCATCATTACAACTAGAAAAGTTTAGCAAAGTAATTAGACAAAGAAAAGATAGATAAAATTTGAGATTCCTTAAACGGAATTTTTGATAAAATTGAGTTAAAGTAGTCATAGTTATTTGTTTAGGATAGGTTTTTTTTAAGGAACGTAAATTATCAATAAAAGTTTATAGGATTTTACAAAGAAAAAATTTATTTTTCATTTTTTGTATTTAAAATAATACAAAAAGCAAAAAGATATTTCTAAGCAAGTAGAAATATCTTTTTTTAATGGCGTAAATAAATGTTAATTTTTATTTAAAATGGTAAATTATAAGGCATGTTTATAAAAATAAAATTGTTTATTCAGTTCTGAGTAAACGAACAGACAAAGACAGATTCAATTTTTTTATGAACCTGCTCTGTGGTAAATTAGACATCATGAGTTACATTGCATATTCCGACAAAAATTTGATTCGCATAAGCCTTAATTCATCTTCTCCATATTCGTCTTCTTCAAACTCATCTAAGGCTTCTTGAATACTGTCTGTTTCTGCATTCATAAAGTAGTCATATATTTCATCTTGACGGTCATAATCCATTATTTTATCAATATAATAGTCAAGATTTAGTTTTGTTCCTGAATAACAAATATGTTCTATTTCAGAAATTAAAGCACCTACTTTCATTCTTTTTGCGTCAGCAATTTCTTCCAAATCAATCATTCTATCAATTTGTTGGATAATAAATATCTTGACTTTGGATTTGTTAGCTGTCTGTTTTACTAATACTTCTGCATCAGTTTCGATGTCATTTTCTTCTACATATTTATTGATTGCATCTAAAAATGCTTTACCAAATTTATCTACTTTTGCCATTCCGACACCATTTATTTGTGCCAGCTCGTCGTTTGTGGTAGGATAAACGGTTGCCATTTCTTCCAAAGATGGGTCTTGAAAGATTACATAAGGAGGGAATCCTTTTTCTTTTGCTAGTTTTTTACGTAATTTTTTGAGTAAATCAAACAACACAGGGTCGTGTCCTCTGTCTTCTGCTGCTCCTCCGATGTCTTTTTCTTCATCTTCAGCCGTAATTTTGCTAAAATCGTGGTCTTCTGTGAGCATTACTTTGTGTGCCTTGGGGTTTTTCAAAAACTTTCGTCCTTTGTCGTTTAGTTTTATTCCTCCATGATTATCAAAATCTTTATTTAGATAATTGAATAACAAAACCTGACGAATAACGGAACGCCAATAGCGCATAGTTTGGTCTTTTCCTTTACCAAAAACAGTTACTTTATTATGCCCATAACTTTTGACATAATCGGTTTCCTTTCCCATAAGTACGTCGGCAATGTGAGCAATGGTAAAGCGTTCTTCTGTTTCTTTTACGGCTTTTAATACCCATTCTGTATGTTCGTTTGCCTCAAATTTTGGTTTTGGTTTGTCAGTATTATCATTAAATCCACCATCTTTTTCTACATTTTCACCAAAATAATGTAATAATTGTCTTCTTCTACAAACTCCAGAGGTGGCATAATCCATCATTTCTTGTAATAGATGACGAGCATTATCTCTCTCCGTTACGGGTTTGTCTTTATTGAATTTTTCTAATTTATGAATATCTTCTGGGCTATAAAACATAATACAGTCGGCATTGAGTCCATCTCTTCCTGCCCTTCCTGTTTCTTGATAATAACCTTCCAAAGATTTAGGAGCGTCATAATGAATTACACAGCGCACATCTGGCTTATCAATTCCCATTCCGAAAGCAATCGTAGCCACAATTATATCAGCTTCTTCATTTAGGAAAGCGTCTTGGTTTTGCATTCTGATACTAGAATCCAAACCAGCATGATAAGGACGTGATTTTATATCATTTACTTTCAAAAACTCATGTATTTCTTCTACCTTTTTTCTACTCAAACAATATATAATTCCTGATTCTCCTTTTTTTCCTTTTAGATATTTTATTAATTGTTTTTTTACATTTTTCTTTGGGCGAACTTCATAATATAAATTTTGACGATTAAATGAAGTTTTGAATACATTTGCATCTTCCATGTGAAGATTTTTCTGAATATCCTGTTGTACTTTTGGAGTAGCTGTTGCTGTAAGAGCAATAATTGGCAATTCTCCCAATGAATCAACAATAAAACGAATGCGGCGATATTCTGGGCGAAAATCGTGTCCCCATTCTGAAATACAATGTGCTTCATCAATAGCAATAAAAGAGAGTTTTGCTTTTGCTAAGAAATCTAAATTGTCTTGTTTGGTCAGTGATTCTGGAGCGACATAGAGCAGCTTTGTATTTCCTGCCAATACTGATTTTTTGACTTTATTACTTTCTGATTTTGAGAGTGTCGAATTTAGAAATGAGGCATTTATACCAACTGCATTTAATTGGTCGACTTGATTTTTCATGAGAGCTATCAAAGGCGAAATTACGATTGCTGTTCCTTCTTGCACAATGGCTGGAAGTTGGTAGCAAAGTGATTTGCCTGCTCCTGTTGGCATGATTACAAATGTATTTTTGCCATCTAAAAGGTTTTGAATAATTGTTTCTTGATTTCCTCTAAACTGATTATATCCAAAAACGTCTTTAAGTGTTTTTTTGAGATTTATTTTTTGCTCTACCATTGTATCAATTAAAAATTACGGATTACAAAATGAGTATTCAGCATAGATTAATTACAATCTGTCAAAACAGTATCACTAATTTTAGTAATTTTTCAACGCTTTCTATCTCCTGCTAATTTTTTTTTATGTATTAAAGTTAGCATAAAACTTTTAGAAAACAAGGTTAAGAGTTTTATTTTTTTTGGAAAAGAAAAAATAATTTATAGCATTATCTATTCCTATTTCTAATTTAATAAGAAATTTATGAATTTTACTCTTGGCATTTTTACCTTGTGTATCTTATTACCAATATAGCTAATTACTATAAAAAAACAAGTATTTTGGAACAAAAAAACTTTAATTTGTGCAATTATTCTGTATTATGCTTAAACACTTTTCCATTTTGAAAATGGTCAATAGTTTTGATAGGGCTAAAATCTTTGAGAGAAATTTGTATTCCTTTTTTATCCAAAATACGCAAAGGCGTTTTTCCATAAAAAGAAGCCCACATCGAATACGAACTCGGTACGCCCAAAATATAATCACAGGCAGCCAATGCGTACATATCTTCCAAAAAATGATTGGTAGAGAAGCAAATGTCTAGATGTTGGTCTGTAAAAGGTTTTGCAGGAATGGTATCATTCGAACAAAGTAAAAAGCGTACTTTTTTATTTTTATTCTTTGGGTTATTTTCTACTTCGTCTTTTATTTGAATTAAAAAATGAGCATATTCTTTCCATTCAAAATAATATTTTCCACCAAAAAAATCTTTATAGTCGCCTCTTCTGATATGTACACCTACTAAAATATCAGTATCTTGCCTTTGCTTTTCCATCAAATTATTGACATTATCTATATGTTTTTGTTGGGGTTTGAAAATAGTTCGGAGTTTGCTAGAGTGTTTATCAAAATTTTGATAATCTCTAAAATTCCAACCTTGAACAAAAAGTATTTTCTTCGTTTTTTTTAAAAAATCTTGATTGTTCAAATCATATTTTCGTTCGTCTTTGTCGTACTCTGAAATATTGAGTGTTTCTATCCACTTTTTATTCTTATCTATTTTTGGCAAACGATAGCGCAAACGCTCTAAATTTTGTCTTAAAAATTTATCTATTGTTTCATTTTCAGAAAGACGAGTTTTGATAGTATAATTTAGGAATTTATTTTGTTCAATATAAGGAAAGTACTCCTCATACTCATCAAAATTAGGATTATAAAGCGTGTATTTGTATTCGATTGCATTTGCAATAAAAAAAGCAAATGAAAAAATTCGATTTGCAAGTTGTCCAGATTTTCCGTCTATTATGACCATTTTTATAAAGTAAATTAAGGAATATCGTAAGTTATATCCCTATCGTGATGAGTAAAGAAGTAGGCATAATTTGAGCGTAATTCTTCCCACCCTTTTTTAGTTTTGAATTTTTCATTCATTACATCTTCCCAAGCTATTCGCATACTTCTAGCACACAGTAAAGGAGCAACCTGTCCGACACCAGTTCCTAAGCCTGAAAGCGCAACCGTTTTGACTTTACTTTTGATAAGTTCTCCATTTTCAAACTTTCCATAATTGAGAAGGGTCAAAATGGCTTTCATACTCAAATATACATTCGGACTCCTATGAATTGTCATGGGAGTTCGCATTGTTGGCGCAGAAATTAAATACGGGAAATCAGTATGGTCTGTGGGAATAATTTCAGCTTGACCAACTAAAAGTTTGCCAAAATATTTTTCTCTAATTACTTTTTGAAGTCTTTTTTCAATATGCCAAAATCAATTCCTCCATTCATAAATCCAAAACTATTGGCAGGACTTACAATAACATCACAAGGATAATTGAAAATTGAATCGTTCTTAACTATTACATTTTCTACATCTTGAAATACTTTTTCCCAAGCAGTAGTAATTTTTTCGTTTATATCTATAAAATAAAATTTCATCTCATAAAGATAAAAAAAAAGTAATTAAAAGTTATGATTCTAATATATTTTTCATAAATAATTTTGAATTATTTTTTCTGAATACTCTCTGTCATGAGTTTATAAATCTGACCAAAATTATCATCTAAGTTCATTTCTTTTATCATTTCCAAATGCTTTGTAATTACTTTTTCATCGTTTCTGATGGCAGGTCCTGTCTGTGCATTCGAAGGATTTATTTCTAAGGCTTTTTTTAGTGTTTCGCCTAAAAGAGGTTTTAGCATATCGAAAGGAAGGTTTTTTTCTTTTAATATTTGCTCGCTAATTGTCCAAAGATAATTTGAAAAATTACACGCAAAAACAGCAGCGACATGTAAAATACTTCTATCTTTTGAAGAAACTTGAAATACTTTTTGAGAAAATTGTTTGGCTAGATTGGTCAGTTTTTCTTCAATTTCTTTCTCATTTGATTCTATACAAAACGGAATATCATTAAAATCAACTTCTTTTGCCTTGCTGAAAGTTTGTAAAGGATAAAAAACGCCAATATTTTTGATAAAATTTTGATTTGCTAATTTCAGAATTTCCATCGGTTGAGAACCCGAAGTATGCGCCAAAATACAGTTTTTCGGAAGAATAAGTTTTGATAAAATACTCTCAAAAGCTCCATCTGCAATAGCTAAAATAGCCAAATCGGCATCTGTTTTGGAAAAATCTAGTTGAGTAATCGAAGAATGAATTTTTAGATCATTATTATTCAATTTATTTTTTAATAATTCTGCATTTTCTTTATTCCTACTCCAAATATGAGTTATTTGTAAGTCTTCAGTTTTAGAATTAGAGAATAAAGAAGCCAAATGCCAAGCTACATTTCCAGCACCTATAAAAATAATATTCAAATCAATTACGAATTATAAATTAAAAATTACGATTTTGAAATACATTTTCCATCATAGAGAATACAAATACAAAATTATATCTTAACCACAGAGATTGAAGAGGTAAAAGAGAAAATGAAATACATTATAGTTGAGAAATTGAATTTGTATTAACTGATTACTGGTAACTATTTACTGGTTACTGAAAAAGTTTTTTCTTATCTCCTGTCAGCTCATAATATTTGTGTTTGCCTTCAGTATCCTGAACTGCCACAACATGCAAAATAGGAACTCCTAATTCTTTTAGTGTAAAATTCAATAATCTATCTTCTGTTTTTTCTAAGTTAAACTGTCCGATAGTTTGTTTTGGTGCTGGAGTTTGATTTTCTGTTTTCTTTTCTCCTTCACTTCTACACTCTTGACAATGACTTTCGTAGTCAAATATTCTGAAAGAAGGACGATAAAATTCTATTTCTTTTTGGCAACCACGACATGACATTGATTTTACAAAAGTTCTATCTCCTCTAAAATCTAATGTTGCGCCTTCGCCTGAATGTTTGGGTTTGGAAATTTCTTTTAAGAAATCTTTTAATAAAATATTTGTATCCAAATCTAAAGAAATAATCTCATCATAACTCGCCTGATGCGCCCAACAATCTGGATTATTTGGCATATCAAAAACATCAAAATCATTTGTTTTTCCTTGATAATAAATTTGTTTTCCAATAGGAACTTCTTGCCCACAAAGAAATTTTATAGTTTCTTGTACTTGCAATGCACCCACCAAGGCAGAGGCAATCTGAACCGTCGGAATTTTTCCTTCGCTTGTTACTTGCTTTTTAAAATCGTCGCACGAATAGCGTTCCCTAGCTGCCTGCCATTGATTTGGCGACAAACTACACTGATAACAAGGCGCATGAGGAGGCTGATAAAAATTGATTCTCAAACCCAATTCATAAATTCCTGCATCAATCCATGGCGTTCCAGCCAAATAACATTGTTTGTTTACAGCAATTCTTGTTTCGATATTATCCAAACACCCCAAAACTATATCTACGTGTCTATAAACGCCTGTTCCGAGTTCCCAAACTACATCGCCTTCAAAATAATTTACTTTAAAATCTTCTGAAAGAGCCATTTCTTTAATTCTTTCGGCTGCTGTTTGTGCTTTTCTTTTGCCTTGGTCGTCTTTTCTAAATAAAACGGTTCGGCTCAAATTTGACTTTGAAATATCATCAAAATCTGTAATTATAATATTTCCTACTCCTAAAAGAGCTAAATTTTTGAGAGTTTCGTTGCCAATAGCACCAGCACCAACTACCAAAACTGTTGCATTTTTGAGTTTTTCTTGTTCCCACCAATCAATACGTTCTTGACGGTCGAAAAAACTATCTTCTGTTGATGAAATATTGATTACTTCAAATTTTGCCATAATTTTTGTTTTTGTATGTCGCTCGTGAGAAGACGAAGCAACGGCTATATTTTTTCTGACAGCTTGGAAGCTATCAGCTACTTATATCTTTAGGATTTATAAAATAAATTCAAATTACCATTTTCCATTTTTTGGGTAGAATAGGCTTTTGTATCATTTTTCTGAATTACCTTTTCTACTCTTTCATTAGCTAATAAAGCATAATTTTTATCAATTTCAAAACCAATAAAATTTCTATTTAATTTTTTGGCTGCAACGGCTGTCGTACCACTTCCCATAAAAGGGTCAAGAACAATTTGATTTTCTGTTGTGGTAAGTGTTATCAAAAACTCTAATAATGCAACTGGTTTTTGAGCTTCGTGAAATTTATTTTCATCATAAACAGACTCAAAACCAAATTCTAATAAATTGGTTGGACTTGTACCATTTATTTTACATTCTTCAATATTTAAAGCCCCTACACCATTTTTCAAAATATTATCTGTAATGGTAATTTTATAAGGCTTGAAAAACCAAGCAATTGGTTCATAAATAGGCGCAAGATTTCCCAAACGCCAACCTTTCCATTTTTCAGCTTCGTCTTTTAAGCCTCTTTTTTCTAAAATACCTGAAAGACGTTGCGCTCTATGATGAGCAGAAGGTTTTTTCCAAGCCAAAACATCTTTCAATAAAAAGCCACTATCTTCAAAAGCATTTATAGCTCGGTGTAATGTTCTTCTTGCGCCAAAAACAAAAACTGATGCGCCTTCCTTCATAATTGGAAAAATAAGAGATGACCAACTTTCACACCATTTTTGATATTCTTTTCCACTATTTCTATCAGCCGAACTCCAACCGTTTATTGGTTTTCCTCTGCGTTTGAAACCTGTTTTTCCTTTTTGTGCTGGCGACTCTCCTAAGAGAGCAGAATTTGTATTTTTATGTAAAACGTCCCATTTATCTAAATTTATTCCATACGGAATATCAGAAAGAAATAAATCTATACTTTCACTTTCGATATTTTTCAAATGTTCTATACAATCTCCATTTGTAATTGTGTTTAGGTATTCTTTATTCATCATCAACTATTTCAGTTAAAAACATTTTAAAATCTCCTAAAAAGTTATCAAAATTAAAATTTGTATTTTTCGGAATATTTACTGTAACTATTCCTCCAAAATCTATATACCACATACCTCCATTTTTCACTAATTCAGTACCCATGATTTCATAAAATTCTTTGTTTTCAGCATATGAATATTCTCTTGAAGTCATAAATGTTCGTCTTTCAAAATCGGATTTTTTTGTAATACGAATTATTTCATGATTTCCTTTTTTGTTAATTCTAGTTTGAAACTCTGTTCCAAAGTTTAATTTACAGTTGAAAATATCATTACTAATCATTTTAAAAGTAGATTCATTCAATTTTTCTACTTGCATAGTTGTAATTGAATTTTCTCTCTTATCTTCTAGTTTTATTTCTATAATTTCCATTTTTTGGGTAGAATAGGCTTTTGTGTCAAATTTAAAAATGGTTTTAGAAAATTTATCAAATTCTAAAACCATTTTTTATTTACTATAAATTTAATAGTTATGACACAATTTTTATTGTATTTCTTCTAATCTAATTTCAAAAATTAGAGTGGCAAAGGGAGGTATTACCTGCCTTCCTCCTGATACAATTCCTCTTTCTCCATAAGCATAACGAGAAGGAATAAAAAAGCGTGTTTTTTCTCCTATTTTCATTTGTTTGGCTGCTTCCTCAAACCCTGTTACTACTGTGCTTGCACCAATGGTAAATGAAAGAGGTTCGCTTTTTTCATAAGAACTATCAAACTGTCTTTCATAAAGCACTGTTCCAACATAATTTACAGATACAGAGTCCCCAGTGTTTGGGGTACGTGTTCCTTGCCCTTCTTCCAAAACGATATAATAAATTCCTAAATCTGTTTTTTGAGCTGTAAGAGCATTTTCAGCCAAATATTGTTGAATAATTTGTTCTTCTCTTTCTGCTTGTACATTTGAATCTATTAATGGCTCTACCTTTTCTTTTTTATTACAAGAAGAAAGTAAGGCAAATCCAATAGAGAATAATAAGAAATATTTTGATACATTCATTTTCGATTATTGTTATTTTATTACTACGATTTGATTAGTGATGGAAGGTTTTTTGTTGTTTTTTAATTAAATACTTCTACTCTAAAAACTAAGATAGAATAAGGTGGAATATCTCTTCCAGCTCCTTGTGCGCCATATCCAAGATGAGAAGGAAGATACAATGTTCCTTTTCCACCTTTTCCAATCAAAGGAACACCTTCGTCCCAGCCTCTGATAACTTGCCCAGCACCAACAGAAAAAGTGTAAGGTCGTCCTCTATCAAAAGATGAGTCAAATTTTAGCCCTGATAATAGTTTTCCTTCATAATGTACTGCTATATTTTCACCATTCTGAATTGGTGTTCCTTGTTCTGTAACTACATAATGAAGCCCTGATTCAGTTTTTTGAGTAACAATATTATTTTGTGTAAAATAATCTTGAAGGATTTGTTCTTGTTCTGCTTTAGTTGCTGCATTGACTTTTTCACCATCTTCTTTACAAGAGGCAAACAAAAGAAAACCAATGAAAAATAATGCGATATATTTTGATATTTTCATCTTTGGTTGAGATAAATAAATAATGAGGAATTTATTTTAGTGTTTTGAATTAGATTATTAATCTACTACTTCTACTTTAAAAACAAGTGTTGAGTTGGGTTTGATTATTCCACCTGCTCCACGCTCGCCGTATCCCAAATGAGAGGGAATATATAATGTTCCTTTTCCACCTTTTCCGATAAGCATAATTCCTTCGTCCCAGCCTTCGATTACTTGCCCTACACCAATAGGAAATTCAATAGGCTTATTTCTATCAAATGAAGAGTCAAATTTTTGTCCATTTAGTAATGTTCCTTCGTAATGCACTTTTATTTTTTGTCCTTTTTGAATAGGTGTTCCTTGTTTTTCAAGGACATAGTAAAGCCCCGATTGAGTTTTCTGAAAATTAGTAATTCCTTTTTCGATAAAATAGGTATTTTCTAAATAATCCATTTGATTTTTTACTTTTGATTTTGCTTCCATTTCTGCTTTTTGTTTTTCTTGTTGTTGTAATTTTTCCATTTCCTCCATGTATTTTTGTTGCCATTCTTCTAGTTTGTTGGCATACTGTTGAGGTGTTAGATTTTGTAGTACTTTTATTTCGTGTCTTAATGAGCTTCCCTCTGGGATAAAGATAGGTCTTATTTGTCCATTTTGAAATACAGAATCGGAATGAATAAATAAAGAAAGACTATCACCAATTTTGCCCTTATTCATCAAAATTTCTACAATAGGAATTTGTCTAGTTGTTTTATCTCTCAAATCTAAAAAAAGAGGATATTCTTCATTTTCTGTACTTCTAAGCAAAGAATCTGTTGCATTATAGATTTTCATACTTATTTCTATAATACTTGAATCTGTAATTGAAACAGCTTTTTTACGTTCTTTTTTCTTAGTCTGTAATTGGTAACGAATACCTTTGAAGCGTTGTTCGTTTTTATTTTTTTTGCTATTTTGAGCATTTACTGAAAATGAAACACACGAAATAAGAATAATCAGAATAAATCTATATAAAAACATATACTATATTTTTTTAGATGATAGTTTGAATTTTTTATTAAAATACCATCAAATACTTTATTTTTTATTAAAGTATTGATGGTATTTAGTTAGGTTTTTTTATTTACCTCCACCTTGCGTATTTTGTTGCTCGGCTTTAGTCACTTCTTCCATTACTTCTACCTTGAATACCAGCATTGCATTTGGTGGAATTGCTCCTTGAGAACCTTGCGCTCCGTAGCCCAAATTAGAAGGAATATATAAATGTCCTTTTCCACCACGTCCGATAAGTTTAATACCCTCGTCCCAGCCTTTGATTACTTGCCCTACACCAATAGGAAATTCGATTGGCTCACCTCTGTCAAACGAAGAGTCAAATTTTTTGCCTGTTTCAAGTAAAGTTCCTTCATAATTAACTTTTACTTTATCTCCAGTTTGAATATCTGTCTTTCCTTGCTTGTCTATTGTATAAAAAAGACCTGTTTCTGTTTTCTTAAAGTTTTTGATTCCTTTTTCTGCAAAATAAGTATTCTCAATATATTCTACCTGTGTTTTGGAAACACTATCCGCTTGAAGTTGCATTTGCATTTGTTGCTTTTGCATTTCCTCCATATATTCTTTTTGCATTTCCATTTGCTTTTCTTTGATTTGATTTTGTACGTCTAAGTATTCTTGCATTGTATAATTTTTTACAATACGAAACTCTTGACGAATCAAACTTCCTGCTGGGATAAAAGCAGGACGACCTGCAGCATTTTGTCCTTGATAAATAGAATCTGATTGTGTAAAAATGGTAACACTATCACCTACTTTTCCTTTTGAGAGTATTTCTACTAAAGGCATTTTTCGGTTGTTCGAATCACGCAAGTTTACCAAAGCAGGAATTTCTTCTTTGTAAGTTTCTTGTAAAATAGAATCTGCACTGTTATAAACTCTCATCTGTATTTGTACAATACTAGAATCATTGATTTGCTCTCCACTGCCATTCTCACGGACAATATATTTCATTCCTTTGTGTTCGCCTTCTTTTGGAGAACAAGACCAAGAAATAACTCCCAAAAGAGCTAGTAATACAAAACGGTATAAATAAGAATAATTCATTTTTTAATTTTTAGATAAAATAAAAGAAATAATCAATCGTAATATTGATATGATTTTGAAATTTAAGTTTTTTAGATATTTCGAAAAAATAATTTTGCACAATCTAACTACAAAGGTCTAATATAAAAACCAAAGTAGAAAAGATTTATAAAAATTTAATTTTTTGATTATTGTAATTAATGGGCAGCCGTCAGCTTCGCACGGTTTTGTTCGATAAGCTCTTCAAAGTTTTCTATTACTTTTGTGATAGGCTCTGTACTTCTGCCTCCTGCTGCATTGTGATGCCCACCACCTCCAAAGTTAGTACGAGCAAAATCAGCCACTGAAAATATACCGACCGAACGAAAAGACATTCTTACTTCATTGCCATAATCAATAAAAATAGCAGCAAAATCAATTCCTTTAATAGAAAGGGCATAATTTACAATTCCTTCTGTATCACCCGATTGTGTATTGTATTTGCGAGTATCTTTTTGTTTTAAGACAAAATAAGCAGTCTTTAAATCCATTCTGACTGTCATACAATTTGATAATGCATGCCCCAAAAGACGCACTCTACTTTCTGTATTGCTATCATAAATCATACGCTGAACATGAGAAGAATCCAATCCCATGTCTATCAAATCGGCTGCAATACGATGTATTTTTCCTGTTGTGTTGGGGTGTTTGAAGGAAGCCGTATCTGTCATAATTCCTGCATACAAACACTGGGCTGTCGGAATATCTATCAAATGCCTATCATTCATCAACAAAATAAAATCATAGACTAACTCTGCCGTGGCTGCTGCTGTAATATCCCACAATTCAAAATGAGCAAAATCAGATTTTCCTCTATGATGGTCAATCATCAGAATAGGCGTATCAAGGTTTTTTTCTATAAAAGAATCTAAAGGAGCTATTCGGTGTGGATTGGAAAAATCCAAACAACACATTAAAGTAGATTCTGAAATTAATGTTTCTACTTTTTGATGTGTTTTGTCTGAATACACAACGACATCATCATTTCCTGTCATCCAATTCAAAAAATTAGGATATTCGGTAGGTGAAATGACCGTAGTTTGATGATTTTTTTTTTGTAAATAGAGAGATAAAGCCAAACAAGAACCCAAAGCATCGGCATCAGGGCGTTGATGTGGAAAGATGACCACCTTTTGAGGAGTGCTTAAAAGTTCTGATAGACCTGCTAAATTTTGCATTCAAATACGCTTAGAAAGGAATTGTAAATTAGTAAATGATTATGTTGTAAAATGTAATAATGAATTACAATTTTAATAAGCTCATTTAATTTAATTTCTATTCCTAAGTTAATAAATTGTTTCGATTTCAATAGAAAAACGTTACAAAGATACCAAAACTTTTGAGTTATTTGATATTTGATAGAAATGGTAATTTTTTATTTGAATTTATTTTTAACAAACTCCTCTATTTGCAAATCTATTTGTATTTTTTCAATAAAAATATGTACAATTTTCTAGGCTAGTTTGTTCTTTTGGCAAGAATAAATTTGTATATTTTGTATTAGGTAAAAAAATAATTCTTATTTTTGTAAAAAAAATAACCTTTTTCAACAGCAAAAAAATTGAATAGCATAGACACAACAACACAACTCTCGACTGATTTTCAGAAGCATAAAACTCAAATTTCTACTTGGTTTCAAGAGTTACAAACCAAAATTTGTGAAGCATTGGAAAAAACTGATGGAAAATCTACCTTTCAGATGGATATTTGGGAAAGAAAAGGTGGAGGTGGAGGAGCATCTCGTGTAATAGAAAATGGAAATTTGATTGAAAAAGGAGGTGTTAATTTTTCTGCTGTCTTTGGAGAATCTCCTCAAAGAATGCTTCAATTAATGAAATTAGAGCCTGCTGATTTTTTTGCGACAGGCGTTTCGATTGTCTTGCACCCCAAAAGTCCACTTGTTCCGATTATTCACATGAACGTTCGTTATTTTGAAATGAGTAATGGAATGTATTGGTTTGGTGGTGGAATTGACCTTACTCCTCATTATATTTTTGATGAAGATGCAAAATTTTTTCATCAATCTTTAAAAAATGCCTGCGACAAACACAATAAAACGTATTATCCAGAATTTAAGAAAAAAGCAGATGATTATTTTTATATTCCTCATAGAGAAGAAACACGAGGAATTGGAGGAATATTTTTTGACCATTTGAAAGAAAAAGAAGGTATTACAAAACAAGACCGTTGGGATTTTGTAAGAGAAATAGGAGAAGCATTTGTACCCATTTATACACAAATAGCCAACAAAAATAAAAATCGTCCTTTTTCGAAAGAACAAACAGAATGGCAAAAAATACGACGTGGACGTTATGTAGAATTTAATTTGGTCAATGATAGAGGAACTAAATTTGGCTTAGAAACCAATGGAAGAACAGAATCTATTTTGATGAGCCTGCCACCAGAGGCAAATTGGCAGTACGCACATGAGCCACAAAAAGGCAGCGAAGAAGCACAAACTTTATCACTTTTAAAAAAGGGAATTGATTGGGTTTAATCTATTATTTTTTAGTATCTTTATTTATATCAAAACATATTTTTTAAATCATGTTGATAAAAAAGAGCGATATTGTAAAAAGTATGATAAGTTATTTGGTTGTTGGTATCGCTTTGCTAAAACACTAACAACGGCATTGTGGGTAGTTTTTAGTTGTATAATTTTGCTATTCTAAAACACTTTAAAAAAATCATACTTTGTGTAACACCACCCCAAAAAAAACTCATTCCATAAAAAATTATAGAATGAGTTTTTTGGTTTGTAACAATTTGATTTAATCAAATGCTATTATTTATTTTTCTTCTTATTCAACTGCATCGGATTAGGAGAAGAATAACTAGCATCTTTTCTGTAAAGCTCAAAACGAGTCGGAACTTCCTTGCGAGGATACGCATTATTATATACATCTGTATCAGCCGTTTCCAAAACGGGGTCTAATTGAAAAGAAACTACTTTTTTCTTAGTCATGAAGACTTTGCTAAACATTGCATTGTTTTTTCTCCATACTTCAGCAGGGATTTTTTGAGTTTCTTTGCTTCCATCAGCATAAGTAAATTCAATAATTACAGGCATTACAAGTCCACCTATATTTTTGAAATCTACTTGATAAAAATAAGGATTGTTTTTGATAAAATCACGCTCTTCATCTGTCAAGCCACTCATATAATCTTCATAATTACTTTTTGCTTCAGCAGCAGTAGTACTTCCATCATAAGAATTATAAAAGTCTTTAAGCTCTGGGCGACGCTCCAAACGAGTTGTTTTGAGAGCTGTTTTGTTTCTCTGTGATGTAATACTTTCCTGTTTTTTTGCATTTGCTTTTGCTATTTGTGCATTTGCAGAATTTGGTTCAAAGAAAGTTACATTTTCAATAGAAATATCTACATTATCCGTTGTGTAGAACCAACCCCACCAAAACCAATCTAAATCAGTTCCAGAAGCATCTTCCATTGTACGGAAAAAGTCTGCAGGTTTTGGGTGTTTGAATGCCCAACGCTGCGAATATTGTTTAAAAGCATAATCAAAAAGCTCTCTTCCCATTACTGTTTCTCTCAAAATATTAAGAGCAGTTGCAGGCTTTCCATAGGCATTGTTTCCAAACTGTAAAATAGATTCTGAGTTTGTCATGATTGGCATAATTCCCGCTTTCGAACCCTTCATATAATCTACAATATCTTTTGCATTTCCACGTCTTGACGGATAATCACGTTGCCATTCTTCTTCTGTAATAAATTGCATAAATGTATTCAAACCTTCGTCCATCCATGTCCAATGACGTTCATCAGAATTGATAATCATAGGGAAAAAATTGTGTCCAACTTCGTGAATAATTACTGAAATCATTGCATATTTGATACGGTCAGAGTATGTTCCATCTGTTTCTGGTCTTCCACCATTAAAACAAATCATTGGATATTCCATTCCCCAAACAGGTCCATGAACCGAAATAGCCACAGGATAAGGGTAGTCAATCGTATGTTTTGAGTACACTTCTAAGGTATGTGCCACAGCTTCCGTAGAATACTGTCCCCAAAGTGGATTTCCTTCTTTTGGATAATACGACATTGCCATTACATTTTTTCCATTTGGCATTTTGACAGCCATTGCGTCCCAAATAAATTTTCTAGAGCTTGCAAAAGCAAAATCACGTACATTTTCTGCTTTAAATTTCCATGTTTTTGTGTCTTTAGCTTTGTTTTTTTCTGCTTTAGTTGCTTCGTTTTGTGTTACAATTACTACTGGAACATTTGATTTTTGTGCTTTTGCCCAACGTTGTTTTTGCTCTACATTCAATACTTCATCTGGGTTTTGAAGTACGCCTGTTGCGCCCAATACATGGTCAGCAGGAACAGTCATTTCTACTTCATAATCTCCAAATTCTAAAGCAAATTCGCCACGACCTAAAAATTGTTTGTGCAACCAACCATTTACGTCATCATAAACAGCCATTCTTGGAAAGAATTGAGCAATTTCGTACAAATAATTATCATCTTTTTTGAAATATTCATAACCACTTCTTCCACCATATTTTAATTGGTCTTGAATGTTATAACTCCATTTTATTTGAAAAGAATATTTCTCATTGGGTTTTAATGTTGTTGGCAAGTCTATTCTCATCATTGTTCTATTGATGGTAAAAGGAAGTTTTGTTCCTTCTGCTGTCATTACAGCCTCAATATTAAAACCACCTTCAAAATCAGAGTTTCCTGTTACACGAGAAATTCCACTAAGTGAATTTTTTGCATTTAGAGTTCCTGTCGAAGTTTTGTAGGTGTCAGAATCTTTTGCTCTCATATTTTGGTCTAATTGTACCCAAAAATAAGGAAGTTCGTCTGGCGAATTGTTGTGATATGTAATTGTTTCTTGCCCTGTGATGCGTTGTTTTTGGTCATCTAAAGTAAGTTGAATTTTGTAATCTACTTTTTGTTGCCAATATTGATGCCCTGGTGCGCCTGAGCCTGCACGATAAACATTTGGTGTAGGGAGTTCTTGTCCTAATTGCTTAAAATAAGAACGGTTGGTGTTTTTATCTCGTTGTGCAAAAGCATTTTGAGAAACAAAAGAAATGCACATAGCTGCAATAAGAAGCAATATGCTTGAATAATTGTATTTAATATTCATTGAAAAAAAATTGTAAGTAAAAATAGGGAAATTAGAATTTTGAAATAAAGACAAAATCCTCTACAAAACTGATTTATTTGCGAAAGTAGCAATTTTATAACAAAAATTGGGAATGAAACCTTATTATTTAATTAGAAATAACATTTCAAGAAAAGATGTTTGATTTTTGTGCTTTTTTATTTTGTATCTAAAATATAAAATTGTCTAAACATTGTTTTTTTGGTGTAATGATTTTAATATTTTTATTTAAGGTTTTGCAGATATGAAAGCCTTAATTTTTTAGTAAATCATTCAATCCAATCTTAGAGTAAATATAATAGTTAAAAAAAAACTTGTACTTTTTCGCTTAATTCTTGTAAGAGTTTAGAGGGGGATTTTCTTATGTGTTGAGATTTAGGTAGAATGAAAATACTATACTACTACTGTACCCTACTTTTTTTGTAGGGTATGATTAGTTAAGGATTGATAGGATTAATAGGATTGAAAATACAGAACAAATTTTATATATACACAAATTCTTTGGGATTTGAACAACTACCAAAAAAGCGCATTTTGAACTCCATAGCCTTTTTATTTAGACTCTACTTCCTTTTTCATAAATATTTGAAATAAAAGTCCCATCAAAATTACCATTATACAACCTATTAAGTTATACCAAAGAAAACCAATTTCGAATGTTTCTTTGAGAAAAATATAATGAAAAAGAATAAGTGATTCACTCACAACAGCAGCCCAAAAAACAGCATTTGATTTTACTTTTTTGACATAAAAAGCAACCAAAAATATTCCTAAAATTGTTCCATAAAAAAGTGAACCCAAAATATTTACAGCCTGTATCAAATTATCTAATTGTGTGGCAAGCATTGCAAAAAATATCGCATAAACTCCCCAAAAAGCTGTAAAGCCTTTTGATGCTTTTACATAATGTTCGTCGCTTTTGTCTTTAATAATCGAACGTTTATAAATATCAATTACAGTTGTCGAACCTAGTGCATTTAGTTCCGAAGAAGCCGAAGACATCGCAGCCGAAAGCATTACAGACACCAAAAGACCAATCAAGCCAATAGGCAAATAATCTAAAACAAAGTTGATGAAAGCATAATCTAAGTCGTTATTACTTAGGTTTTTAGCTTCTGTTTTATTACCTTTTTCGATATTATTTATTACGGCTGTTGCTTGGTTTCTTAATTCATCATTTTTATTATTAAATTTTCTGATACGACTGGCATAGATTGTATCTAATTCTATATTTTTGGCTTCAGCATCTTTTTTGGCTTCCAAAAACTCAAAAATAACTTCTTTCTTTTCTTCAAAATTTTGAGAGTAAAGAGTTTCTAAGTTCTTTAATGAATCAGCTTTATTAGGATTTTGTTGAATAAAAGTTGTTTTTTTATTTTTATTAAAAAATATTGGTGGTTGATAAAATTGATAGAAAGCAAAAAGAAAAATTCCTACTAAAAGGATTAGAAATTGCATAGGGATTTTTACCATTCCATTCATCAGAAGCCCTACACGAGTTTGAGCAATAGATTTTCCTGTTAGATAACGCTGTACTTGTGATTGGTCAGTTCCGAAATAAGACAATGCCAAAAACAAACCTCCAATAATTCCAGACCAAAGATTATAACGATTACTGACATCAAATTCTAAATTAATGACTTCTAACCTTCCAACAGCACCAGCCACACTCAAGGCATCTGTAACCGAAACTTCCTTAGGCAAGAGCGAAACCAAAATATAACCTGCTGCCACCATTCCGATAAGAATAACTAACATTTGCTGTTTTTGAGTCTGACTGACAGCTTTTGTGCCTCCAAAAACCGTATAAGCAATTACTATAAGTCCAATAATTACAATCAAATAATAAATATTCCAACCCAAAACAGTCGATAAAATAATTGCAGGTGCATAAATTGAAAGTCCTGCTGCAAGCCCACGTTGAGTCAAGAAAAGACCAGCACCGAGCGAACGAGTTTTTAAATCAAATCGATTTTCAAGATATTCATAGGCTGTATAAACATTTAGTTTGTGATAAATGGGAACGGCAGTAATCGACAAAATGACCATAGCAATCGGCAAACCAAAGTAAAATTGTATAAAACCCATTCCATTGCCAAATGCTTGACCTGGTGTGGAGAGAAAAGTGATAGCACTCGCCTGTGTAGCCATAATAGAAAGACCGATAGTAAACCAGTTCATATCTCTGTCGGAGAGCAAGTAACCTTGTAAGTTTTTACTTTGCTTGCGAGTTTTCCAAACGCCATAAGCAATTATTAAAATCTGTGTCGCAATTAGGACAATCCAGTCTAAAGTATTCATTTTTTCAGTTATCAGTTTTTACACTTACCAGTAATTATTTACCAGTTATTTATTTAGTAATATGTTTGTTGTTTTCTTTCTTGTATTTCTCTGTTTTTGAACTATTTTTTATCCACTAAAATACTGTCCAAATGAATAAAAGAGAACAATTAGAAGTATTAGTTCGCCCAAAACAACACTATAAAATGTTTTCCAATTTCCAAAAATAGGAGGTTTTTCAAACTCATTTTGTTCTTCTTGGTTTTTTGTAATTTCTTTCATAGGATTTATAATTTGAAGTTTGATTATTTATTCTGTCCTAAAACTAATCAAAAGGTTGCATTTTTATACTACATTGAAGTGAGTTTAGCATCTTTTATAAAAAAAGGCTTGAAAAATTAATTTCAAGCCTTTTTTAATTATTTTACTTTTTTGCCTATTTATTTAAATCTTTTTATTTCTCCAGATTTTATTTTTCTAAAATACTCTTTCAAGTCTTTCCGTACTTCTGGAGATAAGAGTATGAGTCCTAAAATATTTGGAAATGCCATTCCTAGAATCATCATATCTGAAAAATCTACAACAGCACCTAATTCGATAGAAGCACCAATTACAACAAATATCAAAAATATTGCTTTATAAACTAAACTAGCAATTTTGCTTTGTCCAAAAAGATATGCCCATGCTCTTTCGCCATAATATGACCAAGATACCATTGTCGAAAATGCAAACAAAACAATAGCGACTGTCAAAACATAAGGAAACCAAGGGATTGATTTACCAAATGCTTTTGATGTCAAAATTGCACCTGACAAACCCTCTTGATTGGCATATTCTCCTGTGAAAATAATTACAAGTGCTGTCATTGTACAAACAACAACTGTATCAATAAATGGCTCTAAAAGAGCTACAATTCCTTCACTTACAGGCTCATCTGTTTTGGCAGCCGAGTGAGCAATAGAAGCCGAACCAACACCTGCCTCATTAGAAAAGGCTGCACGACGGAAACCTTGAATAAGTACTCCAATAAAACCACCAGCAGCAGCTTCAGCATTAAAAGCACCATTAAAAATAAGGCTAATAGCATCTCCAACAGCCGTAATGTTTAGTAAGATTACAGTAAGAGCAGCTAATACATAAATACCACACATAAAAGGAACAATTTTGTCTGTTACTTTTGCAATACTCTTAATTCCTCCAATAATCACAACTCCAACCAACATAGCAAATCCAACACCAAACCAAACTCCATTGCCTACTAAAGCAGGTATTTGCCCTTGCAACTGGTCAAAGGCTTGATTTACTTGGAACATATTTCCACCTCCAAAAGAACCACCTACACAAAGAACAGCAAATATAACAGCCAATACTTTCCCCAAAATACCTAAATTCTTTTTCTCTAATCCTTGGCTCAAATAATACATAGGACCTCCAAAGACAGTTCCTTCTTTATCAATAATTCTGTATTTCACACCAAGTGTACATTCTACAAATTTTGAAGACATTCCCAAAAGACCTGCCGTAATCATCCAGAATGTAGCCCCTGGCCCTCCAATAGAAATGGCAATAGCAACACTGGCAATATTTCCCAAACCAACAGTAGCAGAAAGAGCTGTTGTGAGTGCTTGAAAATGAGAAACCTCTCCATGGTCGTGATTAGGGTCATCAAACTTTCCACTTACCAAATCAATAGCGTGTTTGAATCCTCTCAAATTGATAAAATTCATTTTGAAAGTAAAATAAATTGCTCCCAAAACAAGCCAAAATACAACCAAAGGAATTGATTTTGTTTGTGGTGTTCCATTTGGATTTAAAAGAACCTGTTCCTTATCATAACTAATTGTTCCTAAGACACTTCCATTTGTGCGAAGTACATCTTGAACATCTTTATTTTGATTTATATCATAAACAGTCATACCATCTTTTAAGACAATATTTATAGTTCCATCAAATTGAGCTTGTATTTCTTTATCGCCTTTATTTGAAGTTACAGTAGCTATTGGGTCGCCTTTTTTTACTTTAGTTTTGTCTTCTACTAACCATTTTTTTACTGTAATTTTGGTTAGTGTTTTGTCTATTGCAAAAGGAGCTTTTATTTTTGCTTCTTTTACTTTTATTTTTGGGTCATAAATTCCTAAAGCTGCAAAAGGGTCAAAAAACAAAACTGTTGCCATTGCTCCTACCAAAGGAGTAAAAGCAGCATTTAGATTTTCTCCACCTGATTCTGCGCCTACAACAGCTTCAAAGTTAGCTTCTTGGTCATTTGCATCAATTACTTTTAAAGAAATAGTTGCTCCTTCCGTATTTCCTTTACAGGTATCGGCTACAATAGGAGTAGCAGCATTTGACCAATAATAACGATAAGGAGGCGTTCCACCTTCTATTTTTGCAACCACAACTCCATCATTAATACTAGGACTTGGGTTGATAGTTTCTAATTTTCCTGTTAATTCGTTTTGTGAAAATGCTGAAAAAGAAAATGATAAAATGAGTAAGAGTGAAAGCAAAAAAGCACTACTCTTTTGTAGTATTTTTTTGATTATGAAATGCTTTTGTACGGAATAAATCATAAGGAGATACAATTATATTTTGATGAATAGTTGGGTAAACTTATTTTAATTGAAATAATAGTTTGTGAAATAACACAGATTAAATAGATATGCAAATTAAGTCAAAATTTGCTTTATATAACATAAAAATTACTAAAAAAGGCATAATTTGGAAATTACATAGTCTTTTCTTGAAAAAACAGCCTAAGATAATTACCTAAAATAAAAATATACACAAAATCTATTTTTAAAAAATGTCAGCAATTTATATTTAAAATTATTTCTTGTTTAGAGCAAATTAGTCAATTTTTAGACTATCTTTTTCCAAATCCAAGACCATCTCTTCAAATGGTTTTTGTATTGCTTCTTTTACTAATTGATGTCCTTCTTTGTTCCAGTGTCCATCACCTTGTATAAAATATTTTTTACTTACTTCATTATATGATGTTTGTTCTACCTTTTGAGAAAAAGGAGTAAATAGGTTAATTAAAGGGATATTATTTTTTTGAGAAAAAGTAGTCCAAATATCTAATTGCCTTTTGTGATTATTAATCATTGTACTCCATGGGTAAACAGCAATACTAAGTTTGATGTTTTTTTCTTTACAAAGCTCTACCAATTTTTGCATGTTGTTTTCAGCAGACTCAACACCTTTTTTACCCCACTCTTGATATACTTTATCATTGTCTATCCAAGCTAATCTATTTGTTATGTATTTTATTTTTTCATCATCTTTTGGGTTAGTAAAAAACTTTTTATACAAATTAGAAGCTAATCTAACTAATAAAGAATGGTTTTTATAAATCTTAAAAAGAGAGTTGTCATCTTTTATATTATAGCGATAATACTCTATTGTACCAGCTTTAGGGACATATTTTTGATTACAATCAGGCTCAAAATCTATGTAATTTATTTCATCTTGAATGTCAGAACCATCTATAAAAACATATAGATAATCAATTTTTAAATTTTCTACTTCTGTATAATATTTTATTTTGTTGTAATAAAGAAGAGGAGAATAAGAAACACAACCAGCATTCCAAAGTTCTATTTTATCATTGTTTTCAAATTCTTTTCTCATTCTTCCAAAAAAAGTATTTTTATAAACCACTCCTACTCCTTCAGTAAAAGAATCGCCAATAAAAACGACCTGTTTTTTATCTATATTTTGTTTGGCTTCAAAAACAGCAGAATCTTTAAAAGCAAAAGAATTGGTATAAAGAGGGTAATTAATATTCCCCCAAAGAGCTTCTACAGACATATTTTGAACTAAGCCATGATGAAAACAAGGGTGTGGCGTTCGATAATGACTGGCTTTATAGATTCGTTCTACTTCTTTTTCATTGAAGAAAGCAAAGCCAAAAAAATCTATTAAAATAACAAAAAATAGAATAAAACAAACAAAAACACTTCCTGCATTTCGTTTCAAAAATTCTTGAGAAGTAGATGCGAAATTATTTTTGAACCTTCTGATTACTTCTGGAAGCCAAAGCAATGCCGAAAAAGTCAAAAATACTTGTATAAAACCAATAAAAATATAAATACCCCAAAAAGAGATTTTGCTATCACCATCACCTACAATGGTGTCAAAACCATATTGTAAAGCCCAAAGCAGAACAGCAATAAGTAAAAAAGAAAGACTAGGATTTAATTTTTTGAACATTTTATTGATTTAATTTTTTAGTATAAATTGATTTTACTTTTAAAAACTCTATTCAAAAGTATGTAGTTCTAATAATAAATCCTAATTTTGTAGTTCATACATTTCTACATCAATACTAGCAGATGAATATTCTCGGCATTTCAGCATTTTATCACGATTCGGCAGCAGCACTCTTACAAAATGGAAAAATAATTGCAGCAGCTCAAGAAGAACGTTTTACACGAATAAAACATGATCCTAATTTTCCGATACAAGCTATAAAATATTGTTTGGAAGAATCTGGACTTACACTTGACAAATTAGATGCGATTGTTTTTTATGACAAGCCTCTTCTCAAATTCGAACGGCTTTTGGAAACCTATTACGCTTTTTCTCCAAAAGGACTTATTTCTTTTCTGACAGCTATTCCTGTTTGGTTAAAAGAAAAAATGTTTTTGAAAAGAATGATTTATCAAGAACTAAAAGAAATAGAAAATTACAACAAAAAAAGTTTTAAACTACTCTTTCCTGAGCATCACTTATCACATGCTGCAAGTGCTTTTTACCCTTCAAATTATGAAGATGCAGCCATTTTGACTATTGATGGTGTAGGTGAGTGGGCAACTGTTTCGATTTGTCATGGAAAAGGAAAAGATATTACAATCTTGAAAGAACTTCAATTTCCTCATTCATTGGGGCTTTTGTATTCTGCTTTTACTTATTATACAGGGTTTAAGGTCAATTCAGGAGAGTATAAATTAATGGGACTTGCTCCTTATGGAAATCCTGAAGCCGAACAAACTAAAGAATTTGTCAGAAAAATAAAGGAAACTCTTTGCCACATTTATCCTGATGGTTCTATTTGGTTAGACCAATCCTATTTCAATTATGCGACAGGATTACGCATGATTCAAGAAAAAAAATGGGAAAAACTTTTCGGTGTTCCAACAAGAAAATCAGAAGCAAATATAGACCAAGTGCATTGCGATTTGGCTTTAGCTATCCAACAAGTAACTGAAGAAGTAGTGATTTTGATGGCAAAAGAAGCACAAAGACTAACAGGCTCAAAAAATCTTTGTATGGCTGGTGGTGTTGCTCTTAATTGTGTTGCCAATGGAAAATTAGAAAAAGAAAATATTTTTGAAAATATATTTATTCAACCAGCAGCAGGTGATGCAGGAGGTGCTTTGGGAGCAGCACAAGCAGCTTATCATATTTATTTTGGACAAGAAAGAGAAATTACTGATACGCTAGACCAAATGCAAGGAAGTTATTTAGGTCCTCAATTTTCAGAATTAGATATTCAGAAAATGGGTAAAAAATACGCTGCCATTTCTGAAAAATATGCTGATTTTGATAAATTAGCTGAAAAAACAGCTTCTCTTCTAGCAAATGGAAATGTAATTGGTTGGTTTCAAGGTAGAATGGAATTTGGACCTCGTGCGCTAGGAGGAAGGAGTATTTTGGGAGATGCACGCAATCCAGAAATGCAGAAAAAACTAAATCTAAAAATTAAATATAGAGAAGGATTCAGACCTTTTGCGCCTTCTGTTTTGGCTGAAAAAGTAGAGGAGTATTTTGAACAAACAACACCTTCTCCCTATATGCTTTTGGTGCAACCTGTCAAAGAATCTCGTCAGAATAAATTTCCAGAAAATTATAATTCTATGCCATTAATGGAAAAATTGTATTTTCTGAGAAGTGATTTACCTTCTATTACACACATCGATTATTCGGCTCGTATCCAAACGGTTCATAAAGAAACCAATCCAAGATATTGGAAACTCATTAGCTCTTTTGAGCAGCAAACAGGATATGCTTTGGTCGTCAATACCAGTTTTAATGTGCGTGGTGAGCCTATCGTTTGTACACCAGAAGACGCTTATAAATGTTTGATGCGTACCGAAATGGATTATTTAGTAATTGGAGATTTTATTTTTGATAAAAAACTTCAACCAGAATGGGCAGAAAAAGACGACTGGCGTACAGAATTTGCACTAGACTAATTTGTATGAATTAAAAATAAACTCATTTATAAAAACAAAAAAATATGGATTTTTTAAAAGATTTATGGGCATTTATGATGCAGCGTAAGAAGTTTTGGTTAGCACCTATGATTATTATTTTGATGCTTTTGGGTGTTCTTATTGTTATTGGTGGTGGCTCGGCTATTGCACCTTTTATTTATACATTATTTTAAAAAATAATTGACAGTTTCCAACTGTCAGAGAAACAAATAATTGACAGTTGGAAACTGTCAGCTACAATAATCATTAAATAATTATGCAAAGAGTAAAAGTAGTTGAAGCCTTATTGGCCATTATGGTTGGTTTTATGGTATTTTATTTTATTTTTAAAATAGATGTTTTATTATATATTTCGTTTGGAGTAGGTCTAATTGCTCTTTTTTGGAGTTGGCTCGCCGAAAAAATAGCTTGGATTTGGCTCAAATTTGCAGGTGTTTTGGGGGTAATAAATGGCAAAATTTTGCTTTCTATTGTTTTTTTTATCTTTCTTACACCAATAGCATTTTTGAATAGACTTTTTTCAAAAAATATGTTGCAACTCAAAAAAGAAGATCAAAAATCTGTTTTTGTAGAACGAAATTTGAAATATAAAAAGGAAGATTTAGAAAATATTTTTTAAAATAAAAAAAGCATAATTCAAAGAATTATGCTTTTCTGTGTTTTTACTGTTATTTTTTTAATTAAAATTAGCTTCTTAATTTTTTACTGCAAATTCTTGAAAACGATCTTCCAAACGTTGTACGGCATTGCGCAAACCATCTAAATCAGATTGAGGAAGTGTTTTTCCAATATAAGCAACAAAACACCAAACTTCGCCTACTTCTGCAATTTCTAACTCATAAGGGTCGTATTGAGGATTAGTAGATTTGAGAAGCAAAGTACCTTTTTCTTCAATTTTATTAAATACTTTTTTGAGTACAATCCCTTCGTTTCTTAATACAATAACACAAACTTGCCCATCTTTTACTTCGTGCCAATCTGTTATATACTCACCAATTACGATAGTGCCAGATTGCAGAGGAAGCATCGAATCTCCTGTAATCTCAAAAGCTCTATATGTTCTATCTTTTGGCAAAAATGGAAGCCTATATTTGGGTAAATCTTTTAAATATTGAACATCTGTATAGCCTTTGGTATAACCTGCTGCTGCTTTTTCAGGAACCATTTCAATATTTTCATTATTATTTTCATCAACTGTAATGGCAAGAACACGCAAAGAATCAGCAGCTACATAACGAGCTAGGCGTTTGCTAGGTGTATCTTGACTTTCTTCTTCTAAGTTTTTGGTAACCAAATTATCTATCTGAACTTCAAAAATTTGCGCTAACCGTTGGAGTGTTTGAAGGCGTGGTTCGGCTCTTCCTTCTTCATAAGATGAGTATGCGCCACGAGAAATAGAGGCTTCATCAGCTAAGACTTGTTGGCTTTTTTTGGATTTACGACGTAAATAACGTAGGTTTTGGTTTAAAAACATGATAGTATTTTATTATTTGAATAACAGTATTTTTGAAAAAATTATAGATAATGAGTGTATTTTGTCCTCCAATAAATCAATATAACTTTTAGCATTATCTAATAAAAGTAACTAAATTTATCAAAACTACCAAAATATTTTGAAATATATAAGCTCTTTAGCTAAAAAAATGCTAAAAATACTTGCTTTTTCTGTTTTTTTGAGAAAAAACAGATTTATAACTCTATTTTTTGTAAATTTATTTTTTTTAGTATAAAATTAATTATGGATAAAAAATTGGAACTTTCATTTTTAGAAAGCAAAGATGGTTCGCATACACTTCTTCGCCACGACCTCAACGAAACCTATCATTCGCATAATGGAGCGATTCAAGAATCAATGTGGGTTTTTATAGACAAAGGACTAAATTATTTAAAAAAACAAAACTATATTTCAATTAGGATTCTAGAAATTGGTTTTGGAACTGGACTTAATGCAATTCTGGCGTATCAATTTGCTCAAAAAAATAAAATAAAGATAGAATATATTTCTCTAGAACCTTTTCCTGTTCCTTTAGAAATTGCCAAAAAACTAAATTATACAGACTTTTTGGAAGAAGATAACAAACCTATTTTTAATCAATTACATCAAATCAGTTGGGAGGAAGTACACAAAATTTCAGATTATTTTTCAATACAAAAAGTGGAATCTACATTGGAAAAATATAAATTAAATAAAAATAATTTTGAAAATCAAAGTAAAAGTAATAATGAAAAATATTTTGATTGTACATTTTTTGATGCCTTTGCGCCTAGTAAACAAGCTGAAGTTTGGCAATTAGAAAATATTCAAAAGGTGTTTAATCTAACAAAAGAAAACGGAATTTTAGTTACTTATTGCGCCCAAGGACAGTTCAAACGAAATTTGAAAACTGTAGGTTTCAAAGTTGAAAGTTTAGATGGTGCGCCACCAAAACGAGAAATGGTCAGAGCAGTTAAATCAGTAACCAGTAATCAGTA
>CAKZOK010000095.1 GCA_937136415.1 uncultured Cytophagales bacterium
AGGTTACGCTACGATGTAGCTAAATTTCAAAAGACACGAAAACTGTATGAGAAAATAACCAAATTTTGAACAGCCTAACCTTAATCATGTTCTTTGAGCCATTCAGAAACCTTTGGAGCAAGTTCTTTTTGAGAACGTCCACCTACAAAAACGCCAATATGTCCTCCTGGAAATTCATATAATGTTTTATCTTTTGAGCCTACATTTTCATTTAATGGTTTGGTTGCCGAAGGAGGAACTAAATGGTCAGCCGAAGCATAAATAGTTAGGATTGGATTTTTAATATCTTTTAGATTTACGGTTTTGTTTCCCAATCTAAATTCTCCTTTTATGAGTTTGTTTTCTTGATACAAGTCTTTTATAAACTTGCGATAACATTCGCCTGCCTGTGAAGGACTATCGCCCACCCATTGTTCCATACGCAAGAAATTCATCATTTTTCCTTTATCTTGCATTACGTTTGTGATGGTCGCCATTTTTTTGAATTTACTTAATGGTTTGAGCATATCAAAACCCATATTCAAAAATTCTCCTGGTACAAGTCCACCATTTGCATCTACTACTTTATCAACATCTAAATCTCTTGACCATTTGAACAAAAGCCCATCATCGGTACTAAAATCAAAAGGAGCAACAAGAGTAATCAAGTTTTTGATTTTATCTTGATTAAGAGCTGTGTAAATGGTAGAAAATGTACCACCTTGACACACACCAAGTAAATTTATTTTATCGATTTGATGTTCTTTTCGCACAAAATTTACACACGAATTTAGATAGCCATTGATATAATCTTCCATTGTCAAATATCTATCAACACGAGAAGGATAGCCCCAATCAATCAAATAAATATCAACACCACTAGCCAATAAATTTCTAATAAAACTACGGTCAGACTGCAAATCCATCATGTCAAAACGATTGACCAAAGCATAAGAAATAAGCAAAGGCGTTTTGAGGCTGCGCTTGGAAGAAGAATAACGGTATAGTTTTACTTTATCTTCGCTCCAAACAAGTTCTTTTTGAGCTGTTGCGACATCAATTTCTTCTACTTCATTTAGCATTTGATAGCCTTTTACAAGTCTTTCAGTTTGTTCTGTAATTTCTTTTGTAAAACTTTCGAATACATTTTTTTGTGTATTCTCTGGGTTTTGATTTGCCATAATTAAAAATTAGTTTGTGTGTTTTGCATCTTTAGAAGATGTCTTAATTATTGATTACATTTTATCAAAAACCCCAACTTCATTATGAAGTCAGGGTTATTAACTGGAGTTACGCACTTATTGTTCTGTGTGCCACAGAACACGGTTTGCAAATTTGTCTTACAATATAGTAGTACAAGATTCTACGTAACTCCAGTTATTAATTGAAGGAAATGTTAGATTTCACTAAAGTACAATTTTATTTTGAATAAAAATCTCAAAACTTAATTGTATTTACATTCTAAATAACTACTCTAATTGAGAATGTTTTTTACAATTCGTTGTCTGACTATTTTGTAGTTTTTTTACGAGTTGTTGTTTTTGTTGTTGTTGTTTTTGCCTTTGTTTCAGCATTATTTTCTAGCTCACGAATACGAGCCTTCAATGCGTGTACTTGTTTGGCAAGCTCATCAATTTCAGAATTTAATACTACAGGATAAGGAGAAAGCATTTGTTCCATTCCTTTATTGAAGTTTGTTTTCAAATCTAATTGAAGAGCCAAAACTTCGCCTTGTAATTTAGAAAACTCATCGCCTTTGAAAATATCAATCATATTTTCTTCTAAATGGTTTAGCCATTTCATATGAAACTCATTGTATGTATTTACATTTCCGTCTTTGGCTGCCTCAAACATTTTGGTCATAAACTCTTCTGAGTTATTTTTGATTGTTTTTCCAATAATAGCATTCATATCAGCCATTTTGGTTTGATAATCAAAAAGAATAGCCTGCATTTGAGAGAAAAGTTTGATGGTTTCTTTTTCTTTGCTTGGTGGCATTAATTTATAAAACGGAGCATACATTTTTTCCATACGCTCATATATTTCTTTACCAAATTGAGGGTTTATCATGTTCATGTTTTTCATGTCCATTGTTTCCATCATTTTAGCCATGTCAAAATTTGCCATGTCCATTTTTGGTATTGTAGAAGAGAATTTTTCGAATATTTCTTTATAAGGAGCAAACATTGGATTGTTTGTCATCGTGTTGCGATATTGCTCCATCATTTTATTGATTTGCTCTCCCATTTGTCCAAAATTAGCAAATCCAAATTGTGAAGGATTTTGAGCCAACATTCCTTTTGTCATCTCTTGCAATTTGTCCATATTCATCATTTTGAAGTATTCTTGTACATCAAAATTTTGGTTGTTGGTCATTTGCGCAAATGGCTTCCACATTTGGTAAGCATCAAAATATGTTTTTGCTCCTTTTGTCATGTTTTCAAAGGCTTCTTGCATAGGTTGCATTGCTTTGAAAGCTGGGTTAGAAGTCATCATTTTTTTGCTCTCATTCATTATCTCAGTGGTAGAATCCAACCAAGTTTTGTAAGAGTTAGTCATCATTTCTTGCATTTGTGCAGCATTTTCTTGCACATTTGTAGGCTGCCCATTTGTATTGGTCATTTGCATCTGATTGTCAGCCATTTCACTCATTGTACTCATCCATTTTTTAGAAAGTGATGATTGTTGTTCCATGAGTTTATTTACTTGTTCTGGCATTGTTTCAGAAGAAATTGTTTTGCCTTTTTCTACTGCTTCAGAAATGATATTTTTTTGGTTATCGTACCAATTTTTATACATGTCCGTAGCTTGCTCCATTACTTTGCCATCTTTGGCTGCTTCTTGAAGCTGACGAGTAGAACCTACCCAGTTTTCCACGATTTTGTTTTGAGTAGTTGCCCAAAAATCTAACATTTCCTTCGTAGAATCCATTACGTTTGCCATAATATATTAAAAATTTAATTGGTAAAAAATAAGCACAATTCAAAAGTACAAGGTATTTTTGACACTACAAAATCTTGTATGCAAGCAGTTAAACAACTCATTTACAGCAAAATAACGTTTTTGTTTTGTGTTTTTTTTAATAGAAAAAATAATATTTTGTTTTTTGATAAAATCACAATACAAAAAGGTTGTTTTGAAGCAAAAAAAATAATTAAAAAAAGTTGCACAATAATCCAACATTCTGTAATTCAGTAGCTTATAATTGAAAAAGAAGTCTTTTTTTCAAAAAAATAATTTTATGGTTGTTGGTCTCGCTTCGCTAAAACACTTCATATAAAAACGTGAACTCGTTATTATTTTTCTTTGTAGTGTATGCTTTAGCTTGCGAAAATGTAGCCTAATCTTTAGTGAGGTAGTTATTTTCTGAAAGCTAAAGCATTCGGTACGTCTATTCACACGCTAAAGCGTATGCTACCCTATTAGATAGAAATAATAAGTATCTTTAAAATATTGATAATCAAAAAGTTGAATGCCGAGTTCATCGTTATAAAAACAACCCTAATAACGTTTATAAAAAAAATATTTTGTCATTAGTATTGTATATAACTACTTCTAGTTGCTTGATTTTAAGGAGTTTGTATAAAAAAAAATTAATTGAAAAAATAGAGAATAATAGCTTTTTATTCAAAAATATATTAGATTTGTTTTAATAACATGAAATTAATTTTTCATATTATTACAATAATTATCCTAATCCTTTACATTACTACTACTTTTTGATATAATGGAAAAAACCCGTTTATCAAAATCCATTGACAGAATTCAGCCCTATTACGATGTTGTGATTGTTGGTTCTGGTTATGGTGGCTCTATTGCAGCTTCTCGCCTTTCTCGTTTGGGTAAAAAAGTATGCTTACTCGAACGTGGCAAAGAATACCTTACAGGAGATTTTCCAGATTCTCAATCTAAGGCTCTTCCTCATATTCAGATTCATCATAACGACAAACATATAGGTTCGAAAACAGGGCTTTATGATTTTTGGGTAAACAAAGACATTAATGTTGTGAAAGCATGTGGACTTGGGGGTACTTCTCTTATCAACTCTAATGTTTCTATTCGTCCAGAAAATTGGGTTTTTAAAGACCCTGCCTTTCCCTCTATTTTTACAAATGAAGTAGAAAATAAAAAAAGTGATTTGCAAAAAGGTTTTGAGTTGGCAACCCAAATGTTGCGCCCCAAAACCTATCCCACAACATTTCCCAAAATCCAAAAATTAGAAGCACTCAAAGAATCTGCTCAAAAACTAAATTTACCTTTTAGATTGGCTGATATTCACGTCAATTTTGATATTGATGGAGAAAATCATGTTGGAGCAGAACAAAAACCCTGTAACCTTTGTGGAGATTGTGTTTCGGGGTGCAATGTAGGTGCAAAAAATACAACTATGATGAATTATTTGCCCGATGCTGTTAATTTTGGAGCTGATATTTTTGTCGAATGTTCGGTTTCTCATTTGGAAAAAAGTGGAACACAATGGATTATTCATTTTGAGCTTTTGGGAGCGCAACGTACAAAATTTGATGCACCAGAAATGTATGTAACTGCAGATACAGTAGTTTTGTCGGCAGGTACTTTAGGCTCAACTGAAATTATGCTTCGCTCTAGGGATAAAGGATTGACTGTTTCGAACAAATTAGGATTTCATTTTTCTGGAAATGGTGATGTTTTGGGTTTTGGATATAATACCGAGGAAAAAATAAATGGGATTGGAAGAGGGCAACATTTGGATAAAAATAATCCTGTTGGTCCTTGTATTACTTCTGTAATTGACCTTCGAAAAACAAAAAATCCAGAAGAAGGAATGATTTTACAAGAAGGTTCTACACCTTCGCCCATGGCAAAATTTTTCCCTCAATTTATGGCTACAATGGCTAGTCTTGCAGGAAAAGATGAAAGCAAAGATGGGTTTGTAAGTGAAGTCATAGAGAAAAAAAGAGAGCTAGAAAGTGTTATTCGTGGACCTTACAAGGGAGCAATTCAGAATACACAAGTTTATCTTATCATGACCCATGATAAAAGTGCAGGTGTGCTGACTTTGCAAGATAATCGATTACAAATTTCATGGTCGGGTGTAGGAGGGCAAGAAATATTTAAAAAAGCAAGTGACCATATTGGAGAAGCCACAAAAGCTCTCAAAGGTACAAGTGTTCCGAATCCAACATGGACAAAATTATTCAATAAAGACCTCGTAACAGTTCACCCTCTTGGTGGCTGTATTATGGGAGAAGATACTCGTGAAGGCGTTGTGAACCACAAAGGACAAGTTTTTTGTACGACATCAGAAGAAAAAGAAGTGTATGAAAATCTTTATATTGCTGATGGTTCGATTGTGCCTCGTTCGTTGGGAGCAAATCCACTCCTTACCATTTCGGCACTTTCGGAGCGTATCTGTAAGATTATGGCAAGAGAAAAAGGCTGGGAAATAAATTATGACTTGCCCTCAAAACCTTCTATTTTGAAAGAATTAGAAAAAATGCCGATTGGGATTCAGTTTACTGAAACAATGAAAGGGTTTATCAATGAAAAAACAGCCGAAGAACCAAAATGTAAGAGTACAGAAGAATTTGAAAGAGAATATAAATTTGGTAAATCCAAAAATCAACAGTTCAAGATTACGCTTACTGTAATTTGTGAAGATTTGGAAAAAATGTTACACGAAAAAGAACATCTATCAAGAATGGTCGGAACGGTAGAAGCACCCTCTTTATCGGCAGAGCCTCTTTTGATTAGTGAAGGAAGTTTTCAGCTTTTTATTGATTATGAAGGCGAAATGGAAACAAAAAGAATGGTTTATAAAGCAAAATTATTTAGTCCAAAGGGAGAAAATTATAATTTTGAAGGCTACAAAACAATACGAGATGACAAAGGTTTTGATGCTTGGAATGATACGACAACACTTTATTCGACCATTTATTCAGATACAGAAAATATAAATGAAGACCTTTTAGATAAAGATGAAAAATATATTAAAGCACAAGGAATTATTCATGTTCATTTGACTGATTTTATCAAACAAATGACAACTATGAAAGCTCTTTATGCTGATACAACGACCGAAAAATTAAAGGCTCTTTATAGTTTTGGGAAGTATTTTGCAGGAAATCTTTATGATACTTATGGAGGTGTTTTTGCAAAAGACTCCCCATTTAATCCTGATGCTTTGTTACGAAAAAAACGTGCTTTACGTGCGCCAGAGCCACAAATTTATCCAGTTACTACTTCTGATGGGGTCAATCTTCGTCTTACTCGTTATGATGGAAGAAACAAAGAAGCTCTAGCAACAGGAGTAAATAAAGGTTCGGTTATGCTTGCTCATGGTTTTAGTGTTTCTGGGCTTATTTTTGAAATTGATACGCCAGATACAAATTTGGTAGAATATCTTTGCGCTCATGGTTATGATGTTTGGATAATGGAATATCGAACAAGTATTGCACTGCCATCTGCAAAAGACCAAACTACGGCTGATGATATTGCTACAAAAGATTTTCCTGCTTGTGTAAAAAAGGTTTTAGAGGTTACAGGAGAAAAAGATATTCAATTATTTACGCATTGTGTAGGTGCGATTACTGGTGTTATGGCAGTGCTGGCAGGGCTGAAAGGTGTGCGTTCGATGGTTTGTTTTCAAGTAGCTACTGATATTATTGGAGGAGAACAAATAAAATTGAAAGCTGCTGCACATGTTCCGACACTTCTCAAAAAATTTGGTGTCAATACAATGACAGCTTACACAGATTCAAATGCTAGTTGGTTGGATAAAGCATTAAATACGGCAGTAAAAGCTTATTCTTCTGTTTTGGGTTCGGATACAAATGACCCGATTGCCAACCGAGTTACTTTTATGTTTTCTACTTTATATGAAAAAGAAAATATTGATGAAAAAACATTTGATTCTTTTCATGAGATGTTTGGAATAACAAATCTGACTACGTATGAACAACTTACTCTTATGGCAAGAGAGAAAGAATTACGTGATTTTGATGGAAATGATGTTTATTTACCTCACGCAAAAGACCGTTTGAATATTCCGATGTGTTTTATTCATGGACAAAAAAATGAAGTATTTGTTCCAGAAGCAACTGAAAAAGCGTACAATCGCCTAAAAAAACTCAATCCAGAGCAGCATTATGAACGTCATGTAATAGAAGGCTATGGGCATCAAGATTGTGTCATTGGGAAAAATGCCGATAGAGATGTTTGGCATTTTGTAGTAGAATTTTTGAATAAAAATAATTAATTATTTTTTAATAAAAACAATTTTTAACCCTCATCAAAGGCTTTATTTGAGCTTCAATGAGGGTTAATTTATCAACAAGATTTGAAATTAAGATGAGATTAGATTTTGACATCAAATTTTCCTTCTATTTTTAGCATGACGCTAAGAACAAGTGGGAGAGAGTAGAAGATATTTAATTTCTATATCTAATTATGCTCTGTGTTTTACAAATCATTTACAGTATTTGTATTTTCTGTAAAGAATCAACTTTATTTTCTACTTTTGTAACCTTATATTTGCCTTTAAAGAAAAGTCAGAAAAATACACACAAATTACTTGATAAATCATTTACAGTATTTGTATTTTCTGTAAAGAATCAACTTTATTTTCTACTTTTGTAACCTTATATTTACCTTTAAAGAAAAGTCAGAAAAATACACACAAATTACTTGATTTATATGCTGCATCAGATTTCGAACAAAACAATTTCTATTCAAGAAATTTATCAAATTGCCAAAAACCATACAAAAATAGAGCTTTCAGAAGAAAGTAAAAGACAGATAACAAAAGCACAAGTTTATTTAGAAAACCTCATCACACAGAGTGAAGAGGCTGTTTATGGTGTAAATACTGGTTTTGGATATTTATGTAATTACAAAATTCCTAGAGAACAGATTAGTGAATTACAAGAAAATCTAGTGATGTCCCATGCTTGTGGAATGGGCGATGAAGTGCCTGCTTTTATTGTTCGTTTGATGCTTTTACTCAAAATTCAATCTCTTTCTTATGGACATTCTGGCGTTCAGTTACAGACTGTTCAACGTTTTGTAGATTTTTATAATGAAGATATTTTGCCTGTTATTTATGAGTTGGGTTCGTTGGGTGCGTCTGGTGATTTAGCTCCTTTGGCACATCTTGCCTTGCCTATTATTGGAATGGGAGAAGTACAGATGAAAGATAAAAATGGAGTTTATAAAAAATACAAAACACAAGAAATTTTAAAACAAAAAAAATGGAATCCTATAAAATTAAAGGCAAAAGAAGGATTAGCAATGCTCAATGGAACACAATTTATGAGTGCTTATGGTGTAGCTTGTATGGTTGAAGCAGACAAATTAAATGCTTTTAGTGATACGATTGGTGCGCTTTCAGCAGATGCTTTTTTGTGTCGTTCTGAACCTTTTGATGCACTTACACACAAGATTCGTCCACATAAAGGGCAGCTCAAAACAGCAAAAACAATTAGAGAACTTTTGAAAGGAAGTGAAATAATGTTGCAACCCAAAGCGCACGTTCAAGACCCTTATTCATTTCGTTGTATGCCACAGGTGCAGGGAGCAAGTAAAGATGCTTTTTGTTATATTAATTCTGTTTTTGAGTGTGAAATTAATTCGGTAACGGATAATCCAAATGTTTTTCCTGATGAGGATAAAATTCTTTCTGGTGGGAATTTTCACGGACAACCTTTAGCTATTTCTTTGGATTTTGCAGCCATTGCACTTGCAGAACTGGGAAGTATTTCAGAACGAAGAACCTATTTATTAATGGCAGGAGAACGAAACTTACCTCCTTTTTTGGTGCGTGATTCGGGGCTGCATTCAGGAATGATGATAGCACAATATACAGCAGCTTCCATAGTCAGTCAGAACAAACAGCTTTGTAGTCCTGCAAGTGTGGATAGTATTATTTCATCAAAAGGACAAGAAGACCATGTAAGTATGGGAGCAAATGCAGCAACAAAATTGTATAAAATTTTACAAAATATAAAGCGAGTTTTGGGAATAGAGCTAATGGCAGCAGCTCAGGCTATCGAATTTAGAAGACCTCTCAAAACATCAGACAAACTAGAAGGATTTTTGGCAAGTTATAGAAATTATGTAGAGCCTTTGCAAAAAGACAGAATCTTGCATGATGATATGATAAAAAGCATCATTTTTTTAGAAGAATATGATATTTAGTTTAAGAAAAATAACTCATAGTTTTCGCTCATACCTCATAAATAAACTCATACTATTGGGCATAGTCATTGCTGCACTAAAGACTACTCTCAACAGAGAAATAAAAAAAGAATGTTGGTTGTAATCATTGCTGCTACGCTAAAGACTACAACCAACGAGGGAAAGCAAATGCACGATATTTTGAACTAAATAAAATATCTTTTTTTTTCTTAAAAACGTAATTATTCGTTTAAATCATTTGCATAAAATCAGCTTCACTAATTATAGTTACACCTGCCTTTTCTGCTTTTTCAATTTTTGAGCTTCCTGCTTTATCTCCTGCTAAAAGATAATCCAATTTTTTAGATACTGAACTTGAAATTTTGCCCCCCAACTCCTTTATTTTTCCTTTTAACTCATCTCTCTCAAAATGTTGGAAAGTACCAGAAACTACAAACGTTTTTCCACTCAAAATTCCATCTAAAATTGGTTTCTTTTTTTCAGCCTGCTCAAATTGTAAGCCTGCTGCTTTTAATTTTTCGATAATTTCGATATTTTTTGGTTCGCTAAAATAGGCTTTTATGCTTTCTGCTATACGCTCTCCAATTCCAAAAACATGCGCAATTTCTTCTTGTGTTGCCTTTTTGAGGTTATCTATTGAAGCAAATTCATCAGTCAAAATTTCGGCAATACTTGCCCCTACATGACGGATTCCCAAACCAAAAAGAACAAATTTGAAAGGTTGTTTTTTAGATTCTTCGACACCTTTAAAGATGTTTTCTACTGATTTTTCTTTAAAATTAGGTAAAGCTAAAATTTTCTCTTTATCTAATTCATACAAATCTGCAATATCTTTTATTACTTTATTTTTTAAAAATAATTCGATTGTTTTATTACCAATTCCATCAATATTCATTGCTTTTCGATGAATAAAATGTTGGATTTTGGCTAAAATTTGTGGTGGACAACCGTTTTCATTTTTGCAATAATAAGCAGCTTCTCCTTCTTCTCTTATCAATTTAGTTTCACATTCAGGGCAGTTTTCTGTAAAAATAATCGGTTTTGCATTTTTTTCTCTTAACCCTGTAACTACTCTAGTTACTTTAGGGATAATTTCGCCACTTTTTTCTACAAAAACGGTGTCGCCTTCGTGCAAATCCAAACGTTTTATTTCTCCTTCGTTGTGTAGAGTAGCTCGTTTGACAGTTGTTCCTGAAAGCTGGACGGCTGTAAGGTTTGCGACAGGTGTAACTGCACCTGTTCTTCCAACTTGAAAAACAACGCTTTTGAGTTTTGATTGTGCTTCTTCTGCTTTGTATTTATAAGCGATTGCCCAGCGTGGGCTTTTTGAGGTAAATCCTAATTCTTCTCTTTGGTCTAAATTATTGATTTTTATTACAACACCATCGGTTTCATAAGGTAATTGAAGTCTTTTATTTTCCCATTCTTTTATAAATTCTAATACTTCTTCAATGCCATTTGCTTTTTTATAAAAATCAGAAACGGCAAAGTTCCATTTTTCTAAATGATTTAAAATATTGGTATGCGAATCAAAAGGAGTTCCATAAGCATCATAAATAAAGCAAGAAAGTTTGCGTTTTGCCATTTCCTTAGAGTCTTTCATTTTGATTGCTCCAGAAGCTGCATTTCGTGGATTTTTTAATAATAAATCAGGAATTTTTTCTTCTTCTACCCCTTTTTCTTTGGCTTTTTCTACAATTTCTTGATTTAATATTTCAAATTGAGTTTTGCTTAGATAAATTTCTCCACGCAATTCAAAATCAGTAGGAACTTCATTTTTATCAATATTTTTTTCTTCTATTTTTAAAGGAATATCACGAATTGTTCTGACATTTGCAGTTACATCATCGCCCTTTTCTCCATCTCCACGAGTAACTCCCTGTGTAAAAATTCCATTTTCATAACGCAACGAAATAGCCACACCATCAAATTTGAGTTCGCAGACATAAACAGGGTTATCAACTGTTTTTCGGATTCGCTCATCAAATTCTAAAAGTTCAGTTTCATTATAGGTATTCGAAAGTGAAAGCATTGGATAGCGATGAGCTACCGTCTGAAAATCATTTGTAATATCTCCTCCAACACGCAAAGTAGGCGAGTTTGGGAGTTTGAATTGAGGATTTTCTTCTTCTAGTTTTTTTAATTCTTCTAATAACTTATCAAATTCAAAATCAGAAATTTCTGAACTATCATTTTGATAATATTGAGTATTGTAATGATTTAATTTTTCGACGAGGAAATTTATTCTTTCTTTCATAATGGAAATTAAAGTAACATTTTGAAGACTAAAGCCTACACAATTTTTTTATAAATTTATGCTTTTTTTATTGTTTTATAAGCCATTTTTCGGCTTCTTCTATTTCTTGAAAAAAAGAAATATTAATTGTTTTATAAATTTTCTGAACACCAGAAGATATAAAAGAAGTTGTCATTTTTTGAAATAAATTTTGAGATTCTAACAGAGCTAAGTAACGGTTTTTATCTTTAAATTCTTTTCCATAACGAGGGACATAACTGGTTACAAACCAAGCTCTTGATTGAGGAGGGTCGTATTCTAGTTTTAAATAATCAAAAATAGCGTAGATATAATTTCCCTCTTTGAATAATTCTAAATAGGTTTCGAAGCCTTCTTTGTGTTCTTCAACAGTCAAGCGTCCTATCAGATATAATTTGAGAACTTCTATAGTTTTTATAACCTCTTTATTTTCTGCTGAATTTTTGTCAGATAAAGTAATTTCTTCTATTAAAAATGTTTTGCGTTTGTTTTGGTAGAGCATGATACAATTACGAATTAAAAATTATAAATAAAATACTATTTTCATAAAATTAAATTATTTCAAAACAAAGATTCAAAAAACGAAATTCTCACTAATCAAAACTTCAATCTCATCTGAATACGAATATCATTTCTTAAATCTCCTTTAATTCCTTCCAATCCAGAACCGATATTTTCTTGATTTCTGTATTTTGTATAAGCCCATTTTGCCCAAAGGTCAATTTTCTTTCCTAATTTTAATTGTACCATATAAAAATTACGAAAACCACGACCATAATAAGCAGGAATAAAGAAATAATACAAAACATCTTTTTCATAAACATATTGACGATTATCATAATCATCTGTATCAAAAAGAGCAAAGCGAGTGGAAAAACGAACCTTTCCAAAATCCAAATTTACATCTTGAACGACTACATAACCTTGTGTAGGTGCTGCTTCATGTTCGTAAGAACTAAACTGAACCCTAGCACGCAGCGAAACAATTTCTTCGGCTTTATAATTACAATTTAATTGATAATTTCTTCTTGTATAAGGTTTGATGGTATTAAAATTTGATGTATTGGTATTATCATCATTCCTATAATTTTTTTCTCTTACTTCTTGTCTAAACTGTCCATAAAGTTGGATAGCACGAGAAGGGCGATAGGTTAGGCGAGCCAAATACTCATAACCTTCAGAAGGCGCATCAACCAAAAAACGCATCCAAGGAAAACAAAAACGGTCATAATAAGCTGCCAGTTGCCATTTTTTGGAAGGCGAATATTTTATGCCCCAATAAAAACCTTGTTCATTTATTGGGCGAGAACCTTCACCAAAAGAAGCACCATAAAACGTATGAAAATCTCTATCATATTTACGAAAAAGCATTGACATTTCTAAAGGACGAGCCAATGATAAAATTACACCTGAAATAATTCCCATTCCACCACTTTTTGAGCGTGCTGCTTCTCCAAAGAAGCTCATATTTCTCCATGCATAGGAATAGTTTATACCAAAATTATAATTATTTTTTCCATTAAATTCAAAACGATTATACAATCTATCTGACCTTTGTAAGGTTTTGTTGTAAGAAGTATAGGCAAATGTTGCTCCTAGTTCCAAATTATTTTGTTTATCTCTATATGTAACATTTCCACCTGCATCTTGACGCACAAAGTTATCTTTTTTCTCTATTTCACTTGCCGTTCGGTGAAAACCTGTTGCGATAAGTGAGCTTATAAAATCGCCTTCACCTCCTTGATTGAGCGAATCTGCAATGATTTGACTTGAAGCTCCTCCATCTTCTCCCACTCTTGAATAATATCCTGTAATATCAAATTGTCCTTTGTTGTAAGTGGCTGCTGCACCACGTTGAAAATTGGTTTCCAAAACAGAAGTATAAGGACGGATTCCTTGCGTGCTTCGGCGAACTGTATTGATGGTTTCAGAGCCTTTCCCTGCTGCAAAACCTGCTCCCATAATCAATCCTTGCCCAAATTGAAGTTGATAATCTCCTAGTGCAATGGTCTTAAATTTTCCTTGATTATACAAAACTGCGTGAGCAGAAAGAAAATCAAAACCGTATCTTTTTGTTTTTTTATCCCAAATAAACTGCTCACCAGCATCTTTTTCAAGTGTAAAACCAATACTAAAATCGTTGAGATGCGAAACACGAACTCGTGTATAAATTCGGTCTGGCGAACCTACATAACGAGTTGCGCCTGTTGTATCGCTGGTATAACCTCTCTGCGTTTCTAAGGTACGGCTATAACGCACCAAAAGTGTTTTGTTTTTTTCTGCCAAAATGCGTTGAAAAAGATTGCGTGTATCTTGTTGAAGTGTACTTTCTGTAATGGTAATAAATGGCAAAATTCGTTCGATAGTAATAGCGTCCCAAGAAGGAATGGCTTGAATTTCATAAATACTAAGAAGTTTGCCATAACTTTCTCTATGCCTCAAAAAATCTTCAATCTGACGTTCTGAAAGCAAAAATGTACTTATCAAATCACTTTTTTTGGCTTGATTTAGGTCTAAAGGCTGAATAAAATATTGAAATAAAGATTCATACAAATCACTATAATCAACATCATCTTCAGGAACAGGAAAAAGCTCTTGTACCAAAACATCAAAATCAGCTTTTTCGGAGCTATATCGTTTCGGAACGTCAAAATTAATGGGTTCATTTATTGGAGGCGCAGTGCTAAGAGTTGTATCTTGATTGCTATTTTGAGCAAAAACAGTATTTCCAAAAAGATTGAAAAACAGAACGAGTAAAACCAAAACAAAAAGAGCCACTCGTATCCAAATACCTAAAGATATTTTAATGGCTTGGTCTTCTTTGTATTTTGAAATAAATTGTTCGTTATATCCGTGAAAACGACTAAAATGGTCGTCTTGAAAACGTGTTTTTTTACGTTTTTGAGATTGTTTTTCACCTGAAATAGAATGGGGTGCTGATGTTAAGTCTTTGCGTGGGCTTCCTGCTTGTTCGCTCATTTTGCTTCAAAAATTGAATCTTTCAAAAAATATACAATAGATTTTTATTAAAATAAAGGCTATCACGGTTAATTTTTTATGTGTGTTTTAGTTCCTTAAAACCAAATTTATTACTTCCTCAAAAGTGATAAATTTGGTTGTGAGCAAACAAAGACACAAAATGCTTTATGTAAAAACAACTGTGATAAGGTTTAATTAAATACTGTTTTTTAGTTTTTAATTTGTTGATAATCAGTGATTTGTTTTGGTTTTGTTGCTTTAATAGGTCATAATTCATAACTCATAATTGTTCCTATAAAGTCTAAGATAGAACAAATTAAGTTATTTTTTAAGAAAAAAAGTAAGAATGATAAATTTAATTTTTTGAATTAAAGTTTTTTGTAAAAAAAATACCCACAATTTGGATTGTGGGTAAAAAAAACGTTGTCATTATTTTTGAATAATAAGAAGTAAAAAATGATACTAACATAACAGAATTAAGTATAAGTATCTTGCATTTTGTTCAAGTCTGTACCGAAGGTCTGACTTGGACAAAATAAGCCTTTTTTTGGGCTTTAAATACACATTTTAAACTGGTTAATTTTTGAATGAATGAACAAAAAAAATATTTAAAATTGAACAGGAACAACAAGGCGTTGTTGGACAGCTTTTCCGTGATATAAAGCAGGTTGCCAGCCTTTTGGATATTCTTTTATTAGACGAATGGCTTCATTATCCAAAGCAGGGCTAATACTTGAAAGAACAGAAATATTACTCAAAGAACCATCTTTTTGTACAAAAAATTGAACATAAATAGTTCCTGTTTGGCTTGTTGTGTTGTATTGATTTTGGTCAAAATAATGATATAAATCTTGAGTTCCACCATAAGGGCGTGCCGAGCGTTCGATGTAAGTTGTTTCTTCATTTATTCTTTTTTGACAATTTCTTTTGATGGTTATTTGAGTATCTTTAGGTTTTTCATCTAAGGAACAAGCTATTTGTTGATGATTTTGAAAACTAACCCCCCAAAGAGTCAGACCAATTCCCAGAGTAACACTTCCAAACAAAAGATAGTTGTGATAACGATTCAGAAAAGCATAATAATCTTGTAGCCAAAAAGGAGAATGATTTTCCAGTTTTTGAGTTAGGTTTTTATTGCTTTTGAAGACCATATAAGTAACAGAAGCAAGCGTAATGCCGAGCCAAAAAAGCCCAAATATCATAAAAATAATAAGAATTGCCATAATTGTAATATATTTTGTAATTGGAAAAGAATAACTTGATTAGTTATTAGAATAGATGTAAATAGTTTATATTTTCCATAAATTTATTTTAATATTCATTCAATAATTTACAAAATATTGAACAGTCTATCAATAATTAGGGTTCTAAAAAATCGTAAAAAAGTAATAATATCCTTATTGATTTATTACTTTTACTTTCATAAAATGATTTTCTTATAAAAAAAAACCAATGAAACGATTTTATTATTCTTCAAAAATAGTTGCTGTTTTTCTATTTTTTACTCTTACTATTTTTTCTTGTATTCCTGCAGATATAAAGCAAACTACCAAAACAGATTTTTTTGATTTAAAAGGTTTTTTGGATAGCCAAATTAATCTATTAGAAAAAAAAGAAATTACAATTACTAAAAAAACAATACTAAAAAAACAGCAAAACCAACAAGTGCTTCAAAAAATAAATTGGAAAGATGAGTTTGCTTTTTTTTATTCTTCAGACATAAATACGCCACAACTTCGTGATAGATATACAATAAAAAAAACAGAGCAAAAATGGATTTTCAAAACAGATGAAGAAAAATTGATGGTCAAGGAAATGCAAATCGTTTTTGATGAAAAAAATATAAATACGTTTCAAAATGTAAAAGAAATTCTGATTATTCAGAAAGATAAAAATAATTTATATGAAAATAATAGAACATTGAATATCAAAGTAAAAGACGGATTACTAAAAACATATTCTATCAAAGGTTTTGAAGATGTTATTTTGAATGAAAGACAAGAGTTTTTGGTAGAAGGAATTGTCAAATAATCAATTATAGACGCATTTTTATTATCAAATTGCCCAAAAAATCGCTAAATCTGTAAATTTTATAGACAAAAATCGTTTTTTTTGGTTATTTGTTTTTACCTTTTCATATAAATCCGTAAATTTTGAGTTAAATAGTTTTTCAAATTTTATTGTTGAAGCTATTTTTTTAAAAAAAATATTAAAAACACTCATTTTTTCAACTTCTTTTTTACGAAATTCTTTAAATAAAATTATAGATAGCATGCTCGAAAAATACATCAAACAATTATTAAATGAAAACGATGAAGTCGTTGTTCCAAAACTCGGTACTTTCGTTGCAGGTTATGCAGGTTCTGAAATTTCGGGTATCCGAGTAGCTCCACCGAGCAAAAAAATTCATTTTTACGAAAAACTAAAAAGTGATAAAAACGAACTTTTGCGCAAACGTGTAACCGATGCAGAGGGGATTAGTATTGCTGACTTTCAAGAAGAGTTAGAAAGAATGACAACCAAAGTAGATGATGAGCTTCGCAATTCAGGTAGTTCTCATATTAGTCATTTAGGCACTATAAAGAAAAAACCTGATGGTTCGCTAGATTTCGAACAAGATGATGATAATCTTTTAGATGATTCGTTTGGCTTGCCTTCTCTTGAAAGAAAACCTCTTGATAAAAGAGAAAAAGAAAATGTAGTGATAGCTACAGATGAGCCTGTTTTTGATAGAGATGCTCAAAAAGAAAAAACAAATGAAGACACAGACGAGCAAAAAGATACAGCCATTTATGCTTCTTTGGGTGATAGATTTGCCAAAGACCCAGCAGAAGAGGAAGCTCGTTTGAAAAAAGAAAAAGAAGACCTTACAAAATCTTCTTCACAGGTAGAAAATCCACCTGCTCAGAAAGAAACCATTCCTCCAGTTATTTTAGTAGAAGAGGAGGAAGAAGACGAAGAAAAATCATCTCTTGTTTTGTGGCTTATTGCTATTCCAATTTTGTTTGCCTTTGTATTTTTGATATATATATTTCTCAATGATGGAGCAATGGCTAGTTTGAAAGCTCTTGTAGGGCAAAAACCTACCACAACGATTGTTACAAATGACAATAATCCTGTAACAGAAGTTGATAATAATGATGCAACAACAGACGATGCAACAGATAATTCAGACGATGCAACGAATAATACGGCAGATGCAACAGATAATACGAATGATAATACAGCCAATAACGGCACAGACCCATCAACAGAATACACTGGAAATTCGGAAACACAACCAGAAGATATAATTAATGAAGCAAAAAATCGTTTTTATATTGTAATTGGTAGTTTTGCAGAAATAGAAAATGCTCGCAAACTTCGTTCGGATTTGCAGGGAAGTGGTGTTTCTAATGCTAAAATTGTCATGTATCCCAAACGTGGAATGTACAGGGTAACAGTAGGTGACCAAGCCTCGCAACGAGAAGCCTATAATCAAAGAAATACATTGGGAAATGCTTATCCTGATATGTGGGTACTGAATTATTAAAAAAATATAACGTACAGTTTTATCAAACTTTTCTTCTATTATTAATTTCTGTTTTCTCAAAAACAAACAGTTATTAAAGAAAGAAAAGTTTGATTTCATTTTTTGTCAAGAATAGCTACAATGTCTATTTCTCAACAACTTCTAATATTACTAACTAACTTCAACTGTGAATATTCTATTTATTTTACTTCAAGATACTCAAACTCCTCCTGCAAATGTAAATTACTTAGAAGTATTTATGAGAGGAGGAATTGTTAGTTATACATTGATAGTTCTTTCTATTGTTTTATTTTACTTTTTTTTAGAAAGATTATGGACATTTTTCAAGCTCACTAGAGAAAATCCAAAAGATTTATTAGACCGTGTCAAACAATTACTTGTCAGTAGAGGAATGGACAGCGCACAAGAAGCATTACGCAAATCCTCTTCTTCTTATTCTATTATTTTGAGAGAAAGTCTTGAAATAATGACCTATGTGCAATCTTCACAACTCAAAGAAAGAATTGATGAAGTAGCTCAAAAAGAACTAACCAAATTAGAAAGAAAAATAGGATATATTTCTTCCATAGCAGGAGCAGCTCCCATGATTGGCTTTTTGGGAACGGTAGTCGGAATGATTCAAGCCTTTTCAGAACTTGCCAATCAAGATGGAGCAACAAGTGCAAAGGTATTGGCAGAAGGGATTTATCAAGCCATGGGAACTACAATGGGAGGTTTGGTTGTTGGGCTTTTTGCCTACATAATGTATAATTATTTGATAGCAAAAATCCATAAAGTAACAGGAGAAATGAATGCACTTATTCATGATTTTATATTGATGTTGCAACAACGTTAGGAATAATTATGACTTGCCAAAATAGCAAGGTTAAACGATAATTTGGCGCAGTCAATTAAAAATTATGGATTGTGAAATTAATATATTAAATATAAATAAATTGAGTTGAAAAATAGCAATTTATTTAATTCTTATTTCTTAGTGATAACCTTTAATAAAATAAATAATAGAAAAGTATTATAATAAAGATAACGAGTTATGCCAAAATCTCAACTCAAATTTGACCCTACATTTAATATGTCGTCTATGACAGACATTGTATTTCTATTGCTAATTTTTTTTATGCTAACTTCAAATTTTGTAACCCCTTCAGCAGTTGAGGTAAATGTTCCTAAAAGTGATTCAGGAGGTGCAGTAATGCCAAAATTGACTATTACTATTTCTGAAGAAGGAAAATTTTATGTCAATAAACAAGAAGTTCTTATCGAACAGATGAAAAATGAGTTAAAGTCAATTCTTACAAATTCGGGCGAGAAAGAGGTTGTGCTACACGCCGAAAACTCTACTCCTATTCAAAAAATTATTCAAGTAATGGATATTGGACACGATTTGGGAATAAAAATACAGTTGGCCGTCGAAAAAGAATAAATCAGAATTTATAATTAAATAAAAATGGCTATTTATCCTAGTTATATAAACGAAAACCAGAACTTGTCCCAAGTATCACCCAAACAATTAGATATGTTGTGGGAAGAGGGCTGGCGACATTTTGGAACGCATTTTTATAGATATAATTGTGCTTTGTATCAAGAGGAGCTTTGTATAGTTGTGCCAGTTCGTATCGAATTAGAAGGCTACAAACACAACAAACGTTTTAAGAAAATTTTGGCAAAAAACAAACATTTCAAAACAACTATCGAAGTCGTCGTGCTGACAGAAGAGCATCATGCTTTATTTGATAAACACAAGCAAAAATTTACACATACAATCCCAGAGGATATTTATGTTTTTCTTTCTCGCCAACCAGACAAAATCCCAAATCCTGTCTATCAAGTAAATATTTATGATACAACAAAAATAGATACAAAAAAATCAACTGAAAATGGAAAATTGATTGCAAGTAGTTTTTTTGATATTGGAAATGAGGCTATTTCTTCAGTTTATGGAATGTATGATTTGGATTATCATAATAATAGCTTAGGAATTTATACAATGTTGATGGAAATAGAATATGCAAAAGAGGCACAAAAAAAATATTATTATCACGGATATAGCTATGACTTGCCCTCAATGTATGATTACAAAAAACGCTTTCCTAATCTTCAAGCCTATGATTGGACAACTTGGAAAAGTCCGAAAAATGTATTTCCTAACCCTCTACCAAAGCGTATCTATCATCTAGTAAAATATTCGGATTGGAAGTCAGAAAATTACCAAGGAGTTCAAATTCGTCTTGAGGGAGAGTTTATTCATTGTTCGTATGCTGAACAAGTGGCACGTTCTGCCAATAAATATTTCTCAAAAGAGGATTCTATTTTGGTTTTACATATTGCTCCTGAAAGAGTACATTCATTAATAAAAGATGAGTATGCACCTGATGGGTTGCTTTTTCCTCATATCTATGGCTACATTCCAAAAATAGCTGTATTCAAAATTACTCAAATTAATAAGAATCAAAATGAAGTTTTTGAGTTTGATGAAACGATTGATGACAAATTCTATAAACTAACTACGTATTAGTAATTGGACTTAATTATTTATACCATACCACTAGATATTTTCTAAAATTAAAGAATTGGTTTTACTAATTTTGCATCTTTATTTAATAGCCTAAAAAACTACTTTATTGATTTTACCCTAAAAATAAAAAAAGATAAAATGCTAGAAAGAGAAGATTTTAGAGAATACGCTCACAAAGTAGCCGATAAAATGGCTGATTATTTGGAAAATATAGAAAAATCTGATGTTTTGTCAAAAGTAAAACCACGTCAGATTTTTGATGAATTGCCAGTGCATGCCCCAAAAAAAGGCGAATCTATGGACGTTATCTTGAAGGATTTTGATACTATTATTTTGAAGGGAATGACCCATTGGCAGCACCCACAATTTTTTGGTTATTTCCCTGCTAATAGTAGTCCTGCTTCTGTGCTTGGCGAAATGCTAACGGCAACTTTAGGAGCGCAATGTATGATTTGGCAAACTTCGCCTGCTGCTGCCGAATTAGAAGAAAAAACAATGATTTGGCTAGGCGAATGGTGTAATTTGCCAAAACAGTGGCACGGAGTAATTCAGGATACGGCTTCATCAGCAACACTTTGCGCACTTCTGACAGCAAGAGAAAGAGCAACAAATTTTGAAAGTAATACAAAAGGGTTGGCTTTTTTTGATAAAAAATTTAGAACATATTGTTCTGACCAAACGCATTCTTCGATTGATAAAGCTGTAAGAATTGCAGGAATTGGAAGTGATAATTTGATTAAAATCAAAACAGATTCTAATTTTTCGATGGATATAAATGCTTTTGAAGAGCAAATAAAAAAAGATATTCAAGATGGATTGACTCCACTTTGGGCTGTTGCAAATTTAGGCACAACAAGTAGCACAGCCTTTGATAATGTAACTAAAATGGCTCAAATTTGTGAAAAATATGGAATTTGGCTTCATATTGACGCTGCTTATGCAGGAACTGCAGCTATTTTGCCAGAAAAACGCTATTTATTTGAGGGTATAGAACATGGCGATAGTTATGTTTTCAATCCTCATAAATGGATGTTTGTAAATTTTGATTGTTCGGCATATTATGTAAAAGATAAGGGCGCACTTATTCAAACGTTTGAGATTTTGCCCGAATATCTAAAAACAGGGTTTGAGAGTAATGTAAATAATTATAGAGATTGGGGAGTAGCTTTAGGAAGGCGTTTTAGGGCATTGAAACTTTGGTTTGTTATGAGAAATTTTGGGCTTGATGGCATTCAATCAAAACTTCGTTTGCATCTTTCTTTGACTGATTATTTGACACAAAAAATTATTCGTCATTCTGATTTTGAATTAATTACAAATCCAGAGGTAGGCTTAATTTGTTTTAGATATTTTGATAAGAATAAAACCGATGAAGACTTAAACAAAATAAATGCACAAATGCTTTATTCATTAAACCAAACAGGAAAAGTATTTTTATCACATACAAAATTGAATAATAAATATGTTTTGCGTCTTTCTATCGGACAAACTTATGTAGAGAAAAAGCATATTGATAATTTTTGGGAATTGCTTTTGTCAGTAGCTATGGCATTATAATAACGTGAACTTGGTATTATTTGTCATTGTAGTGTATGCTTTAGCTTGCGAAAATGTACCCTAACTTTTAGGTTAGGAGTTGTGAGATAGTTATTTTCTGAAAGCTAAAGCATTTGATGCATCTACTCATGCTAAAGCGTATGCTACCCTATTATGTAAACAATAAGTATTTTAAAGTGTTGATAATCAAAAAGTTAAATGCCGAGTTTATGTTATAATAGTATCGTATGAAAATTAGCAAAAAAGAGATTGAAAATTATACATGGAATCAAAATATTTATGCTGCTTTGATGTCTGGAAATATTGTTAAAATTAATTTTCAAGACAAAGAAAAGTCTATAAAAGAAATTCAAAAAGTAGTTTCTATTTGTGATAATGAATTGATAGACAGGTTTTTGAAATCTTCAAACTGGCGAGCCAAATTGATAGCAGCTTGTTTGATAGGATTTAAAAATGAAAGGCATTATACTGAACAAATAGGAGAAAATTTACTAAATAATTGTGGAGGAATAACAGGATATTGTTATGCTTTAGCTAGGTTTGCAGATGAAAAATCAATTTATTATTTGACTGAATATTTGAATAAATATTTAGTTTTTGATTCATTTCCAAATGAAGGGTTTCAATATTGGGTTTTTAGAGCTTTGCGATGGACAGACAAAATAAATAATACAATTATTTCAGAAAATTATCTAGGAGAAAATGGACTTTGGACAAAGTTTGTTGATTTTGAATTTCCTAGCAGACCAAATGACAAAGATTTCAAATTAGGGAATTACAAACAATGGGGGAATTTAGAATTGAATGATAAAAAATTCGAATCAATAATGAATTTTTATAAAGATAATTTTGAAGTGAAATTTTAGGCTAAACACACAAAATTTTGATATTTTAAAGAGTGAAAAAACAAATCAAACAACACTAAAAAAAAAATATGTCAGACCAAAATACAGTTCAAACACTAAATCCAGCCACAGGCAAAATACTCCAAAGCTACACACTTCTCTCTCAATCAGAAATCACAGATAAGATACAAAATGCAGAAAATGCTTTTCAAGATTGGAAAAAAACAAGTTTTACAGAGCGTTCCAAATTGTTTGTTAAACTGTCTTTTCTTTTGAAAGAAAAAAAACAAGAATTAGCAATCTTGATGACAAGAGAAATGGGCAAACCAATTACACAAGCAAAATCTGAAATAGAAAAATGTGCATGGCTTTGTGATTTTTATGCAGAAAAAGCAGAGGCGTTTTTGAAGCCTATTGCCAAAAAATCAGATGGCTCAGAAGCCTATATTCGTTACGACCCACTTGGTGTTATTTTGGCTGTAATGCCTTGGAATTTTCCATTTTGGCAGGTTTTTCGTTTTGCTGTTCCTTCACTTATGGCTGGAAATACAGGAATTTTGAAACACTCTTCAAATTCTTTTGGGTGTGGAGAAGCAATAGAATCTCTTTTTTTGGAAGCAGGTTTTCCAAAAAATATATTTCAAAATTTCTTAATTAGTGGCAAGCAAGTTAAACAAGTAGTAGAAAATAATTTTGTGAAAGCTGCAACACTTACAGGAAGTGAAGCTGCTGGTGCGTCTGTTGCTCAAATTGCAGGCAAAAATATCAAAAAAACAGTTTTAGAATTAGGAGGAAATGACCCTTTTATGGTTCTTGAAGATGCTGATATAAAATTGGCTGCCAAAACTGCTGTAAAAGCACGCACTCAAAACTCGGGTCAAAGTTGTATTGCTGCAAAGCGTTTTATTATTGTAAAAGAAATTTATGATGAATTTGTAGAAGCATTTAAAAATGAAATGACAACCCTTAAAATGGGTGACCCAACAGACGAAAAAACCGATATAGGCTGCCAAGCAAGAGAAGATTTGGCAAAAGAATTAGAAGAGCAAGTAAAGAAATCAGTAGAAAAAGGAGCAAAAATAATTTGGGGTGGAAAAAGAAAAGGTGCATTTTATGAACCTACCATTTTGGTAAATGTAAAAGCAGGAATGCCAGCCTTTGATGATGAAATTTTTGGACCTGTTGCATCAATAATAAAAGCAGAAAATGAAAATCAGGCGATTGAACTGGCTAACGATTCTCTATTTGGGTTAGGTTCTTCTATCTGGACAAAAAATATTGAAAAATCAAAAAAAATAGCATCTCAAATAGAATCTGGAAGTGTTTTTATTAATGGAATGGTAAAGTCTGACCCTCGTTTGCCTTTTGGAGGAATCAAAAAATCAGGGTATGGAAGGGAGCTTTCTAGCAACGGAATCCACGAATTTGTAAATATAAAAACAGTTTGGATAGGGTAAGAAGTACTCTACCCTACTTTTTTTATTTAAGAAAAACTCTACCTAAAAATTGACTTATTCAATTAAATTTTATGATTTTATTAATAGTATTTTGTATTAATCTGTATTTTCAATTCTATTAATCTTTAATAATTATATTTTTCCTTCCATCGTTCTTTCAAAAAACGTCTTATTTCATTTTCTCGTGCATTTTGTGCAGGTTGATAGAGTTTTGTATTGGCTAATTCTTTAGGAAAGTATTCTTGCTCTGCAAAATTATTAGCGTTATTATGAGAATAATTATAATTTTTTCCATAACCTTGTTGTTTCATAAGTTTTGTAGGTGCATTGCGAAGATGCAACGGAACAGGCAAATCTCCTTGTTCTTGTACAATTTTTCTAGCTGTTTTGATGGCTGTATAAGACGCATTACTTTTGGGAGAACTAGCCAAGTAGGTTACACATTGAGCCAAAACAATTTGTGCCTCTGGAAAACCGATTTGTGTGGCAGCTTGAAAAGTTGTTGTAGCTAACACTAAGGCTGTTGGGTTTGCATTTCCAATATCTTCAGAGGCTGAAATTACCAAACGACGAGCAATAAATTTGACATCTTCACCTCCTTCAATCATTCTTGCAAGCCAATAAATAGCAGCATTTGGGTCACTTCCACGAATAGATTTTATAAAAGCAGAAACAATATCATAATGATTTTCGCCACTTTTATCATACGAGGAAATGCGTTGTTGAGCAGCCTGCATTACTTTTTGGTCAGTAATTTCTATTTTACTATCAATTATATTTTCTTGTGTTGGAATATTAAAAACGGGTTCGGACTCTATAACTAATTCAAAAAGATTTAATAATTTTCGTGCATCGCCTCCCGAAATTCTGAAAAGAGCTTGATATGATTTTATTTCAATGGTTTTCTTTTTTAATTTAAAATCTTTATCCATCGCTTGCTGCAAAAGTAGTTTCAAATCTTCTTCAGAAAGTGGATTAAGGGTATAAACTTGACAACGAGATAATAAAGCAGAATTTATTTCAAAGGAAGGATTTTCAGTTGTTGCACCAATAAGCGTAATTGTTCCACGTTCTACAGCTCCTAAAAGTGCATCTTGTTGAGATTTGCTAAAACGATGAATTTCATCAATAAAAAGAATGGCTCTAGTCTGTCTTTTTGCTGTTTCGATGACTTCTCTGACATCTTTTACACCTGCAGAAATAGCACTCAAGGTATGAAAAGGACGTTTTAAAGCTCTTGCAATTAGTAAAGCAAGCGTTGTTTTGCCAATTCCAGGTGCGCCCCAAAGAATCATTGAAGGCACTGCACCAGAAGAAATAACACGAGCAATTACACCATTATTTCCAATTAAATGTTTTTGACCGATTACCTCATCTAAATTTTGGGGGCGTATTCGTTCTGCTAAAGGAGGGTTTTGTGAAGTTGGAGGGAGCATTTTTTTTATATTGTTATGTTGTCTTTGAAATACGAACAACGAAAAAAGTCAGTTTTTTAAAATGATTAATTTTTTATTTAATTAGATTTCTTCTAAAATAGAACTTCCCTTTGAGTTATCTGTTGTTGTCCATTGCCATTTTTCATGAAGTCTAATTTTTCCATTTTCCATTATTTCAGGTCTTGAATTACAAGTACCTGTCATGAGTTTTCCTTTTTCATTGATTTGATGATAACGCATATCTATATTTCCATTTTTATCTACTAACCCAATCAAATGTCCTTTAATTATTTTTTCTCCTTGATAGCTAGAAGTTAGGATATTTCCTTCTTGTTTGTACAAAAAGATAGTTTTTTTAGTGATTTCGCCATTTTCTGTATTCGAGACAGGACGGAATTTTTTGTTGTTATAATTCATTGTACAAAAAAAAAGATTATTATCAGATTACTCAAATATAAGTATTTTAATAGAATTTTTACAAATTGAGAATAGCACTTTTGAGTAAGATGCTTATATAAAATGTAGTTTGGAGTTGCATAGCTGCGAAATATTGAAATTATTATTAAGCATCAAAGAATAATATTACACAACTAAATTTCTACAAAAATAAAATAATTTGATGTATTGATGCAGCATTTTAATCAAAAAAATCGTGAAGGAGAATAGAAAGGTTCAAAATTAATAAATTTCATTTTATCTTTGAGAGTTTTCCTAAATATTAAGAAGTTCTTTAAAAATAGCCATTTTTAAAGAACTTCTAATAAATAATTCTCTCAATTATTATTCATCTACTACGTTTTTACAAAATCATGTATCATAAATTTACTTTAACTTACTCCTCATTTTTATTTCTTTTTGTTGGTGTTTTTTCATTGTTTTTTCTCTCTAGTTGTGACAATGATGATTGTAATTATTCTTATACTTCTTATGAACCTATTTTTATGGGGTATGACGAATTTCGTAGTGTGCCTGTCGAACTTCAAAACCCTCGTTCTCTAAAAAATGTAGGCAAAATTTATTTTTATAATAGCTATTTATTTATCAATGAGATAAACAAAGGGATTCATATTATTAATAATTCTAATCCTGCTGCGCCTGTTCAAGTTGGTTTTCTAAAGATTATTGGTAATGTTGATATAGCTATTTCTGGAAATATTTTGTATGCTGATAGTTATACTGATTTGCTAGTAATTGATATGACAATCGTTACAAATCCTCAACTTATTCAGCGCATAAATAATACATTTGACAAGCAGGTTTTTGGTGAAAATGGCTATGCAGACCCAAATTATGGAATTGTAGTGGGTTGGGAGGAAAAGGAAGTAATTGTCCAGTCTAATTGTCAAGAGCCTATATTAGAATTTGATAATAGTGGGTCAAGTCCATCAGGTATTGCAGGTTCGTTGGCTCGTTTTGTTATTACTCAAAATTACCTTTATACACTTAATGGAGATAATTTAAAACCATATTCTATCATAAACCCAATTTTTCCAGAGGTTGAAAATGAGATAGAACTGGGTTGGGGTATCGAAACATTATTTCCATACAATAATAATTTATTTATTGGTTCTCAAAGAGGAATGCACATCTATAATTTAGATGTACCTAATGCACCAAAATTTATTTCTACTTATGAGCATATTACAAGCTGCGACCCTGTTGTGGTTTCTGAAAATACAGCCTATGTAACTTTGCGAAATGGTACAAACTGTAGAAATGGAGTAAATGAATTGCATTTGATAGATATTTCTGATTTAGAAAACCCATTGTTAATTAATACAGAATCTATGATAAACCCGTATGGTTTGGGGGTAGATTCAAAAAATAGAAACAAAACTCTTTTCGTTTGTGATGGTGATGCTGGCTTGAAGGTTTTGAATGTTACAAATCCTTTGAATGTAGAACAAATTGCAGCCGATACTTCAATAAATGGGTACGATGTAATTGCTCATAATGATATTTTGATGATGATAGGAAAAGATGGTTTGTATCAATATAATTACCAAAATCCACAAAATTTGCAGCTTTTGAGTGTTATTCCGACAGAATAAAGTAAATACAAAGTATGAAGTATGACTGTTATTCTCCACCTTAAATTCAAAAAAAACGGTATTTAATTTAATAATTTATTAGTGCAATTTATGAATATCCAAAAAAATCATTTTTAGAGTGAAGAATGATAGATATAATTTTTTGATATAGAAAAAAGGCTTTAATTGAATAATTCAATTAAAGCCTTTTGTTATTTGATTTTCATTTCTTAAATCTGAATTTGTTATCCTTCAATGGCATCAAAATCAAAAGTTTCTAAGAATTTGGTTGTAAAATCTCCTTCTACGAATTTTGGGTCGTCCATTAATTTCAAATGAAATGGAATAGTTGTCTTGATTCCTTCAATGACAAATTCTTCTAAAGCTCTTTTCATTCTTACGATGGCTTCTTCTCTTGTTTGTCCGACAGAAATAAGTTTTGCAATCATCGAATCATAATGAGGAGGGATAATATAGCCTGCATAAACATGAGAATCTACACGAATACCATGCCCACCAGGAATATGCAAATGCGTAATCTTTCCGGGAGAAGGACGGAAGTTTTTTGTAGGGTCTTCGGCATTTATTCTACATTCGATACTAAATGATTTTGGATAGTAGTTTCTACCCGAAAGAGGCATTCCAGCAGCGAGTTTTATTTGTTCTTTTACCAAATCAAAACTTGTGACTTCTTCTGTAATTGGGTGTTCTACTTGGATACGAGTATTCATTTCCATAAAATAGAATTTTTTGTATTTATCTACCAAAAATTCTACTGTTCCTGCACCCTCGTATTTGATAGTTTTTGCAATAGCTATTGCAGCATTTCCCATTTCATCACGTAATTCTTGCGTCATGATAGGTGATGGAGTTTCTTCTACCAATTTTTGATGACGGCGTTGTATAGAACAATCTCTTTCCGACAAATGACAAGCATCTCCTTTTCCATCGCCAAAAATTTGTATCTCTACATGTTTTGGTTCTACGACGAATTTCTCTAAATACATTGCACCATTTCCAAATGAGGCTATTGCTTCTTGAGTAGCAGAATCCCATGCTTTCTGAAATTCTGATTCTTCGTTAATGATACGCATTCCCTTTCCACCACCACCAGCAGTGGCTTTTATGATAACAGGATAGCCTACCTCTTTTGCATTTTTTATTCCTTGTTCGACAGATTCTAAAAGCCCATCTGACCCTGGAACAGTCGGAACACCAGCAGCTTTGACAGTTGCTTTTGCAGTTGCTTTATCGCCCATTTTGTTTATCATATCTGCGCTTGCTCCGATAAATTTTATATCGTGTTCGGCACAAATAGCAGAAAATTCGGCATTTTCAGACAAAAAACCATATCCAGGGTGAATAGCATCTGCATTTGTAATTTCGGCAGCAGCAATAATATGAGGAATTTTGAGATAAGAGTCTTTACTTGGAGCTGCACCAATACAAACGGCTTCGTCAGCAAAACGAACATGTAGGCTTTCTTTATCAGCCATAGAATAAACAGCAACCGTTTTGATTCCTAATTCTTTACAGGTTCGGATAATGCGAAGAGCAATTTCTCCTCTATTGGCAATTAATATTTTGTTAAAAAGTTTCACGCTTAGTTCAGTTACCAGTTATCAGTAACCAGTTATCAGTTAATTCAATACAATGAATAATAACAAAATAACTTTTGAATTACTGAGAACTTTTTGTGAATGAAAAAAATAAAATAATTTTTTTGATAATTATAAATTGTCAATACTTAATTATAACGAAATAATTAGATGATAAAAAATGTATTTGCATTCATTTATCACTAACAACTTATTATTTATCACTAAAAATTAGTTTGGTTCAATTAAAAACAAAGGTTGGTCATATTCTACTGGTGTAGCATTTTCTACCAAAACTTTTACAATCTTACCCGAAACATCAGATTCAATCTCATTAAATAATTTCATTGCCTCTATAATACAAATTGTTTCGCCTTCTTTGATAGCATCACCAACATTTACAAATGGAGGTGTTTCTGGGTTAGCAGAACGATAAAAAGTACCTATCATTGGAGATTTTACAGTAATATAATTTCCTGTATTTGCTTCTTCTTCTTGTTTTGTTTCAGTTTGTGGCGCAGTTGTAGGAGCTTGTGTTTGTTGTGCGACAGGCTGTTGTACTGGCATAGGCATTTGCTGTGCATATTGTTGTACGGGTTGTGCTGCTATCGGATTGTCTGCATTTCTTTTTACACTAACTTTAAATTTGTCAGTTTCTATTTTTACTTCTTCTAATCCTGTTTGATTAATAAATTCAATAAGTTCTTGAAGTTCTTTTGGTTTCATGCTCATAAAATATGGCTTTTAGTGTGAGTAAAATCGTGTTAGGTCAGAATCAATACTAAAAAAAGGGATAAAAATTTTTGTTGTATTGATTCTTAGAAGTTGTTTGATGAACATTCTATTAAACAACTTCTTGGTTTAATGTTCTAAAAATAGAAATAATAAATGGTTTTTGAGAAAAAATTTATCAAAATACTTTCAAAAACCATTTATTATAAAATTTTTATTTGTTACGAATACGTTCCATGTAAGAACGCTCTGTTGTATTTATCTTTATCAAATCTCCTTCATTAATAAATAAAGGCACTTGAATTTCTGCTCCTGTTTCTAAAGTAGCTGGTTTGGTAGCGTTGGTAGCTGTATCGCCTTTTACACCTGGTTCGCTATATGTAACCAAAAGCTCAACATAACCTGGCACATCACAGGTCAGAATTTCTTCTGTTTCGGCGTGTACCATCATTTCTACAATCATTCCATCTTTCAAAAATTCTGAACGTTCTATCATATCAGCAGCAACAAATGTTTGTTCATAAGTATCTTTGTGCATAAAATGAAAACTATTTTCATCTTTATATAAATACTGATAAGGACGGCGTTCGACTCTTACAATCGTGATTTTGTGTCCTGCCGAAAATGTATTATCAAGTACACGTCCTGTAACTACATTTCTCATTTTGGTACGAACAAATGCAGGTCCTTTACCTGGTTTGACGTGCAAAAATTCTGTTATAATATAAAGCCCATTATTGTATTCAATACAAAGACCATTTCTAATATCTGAAGTACTTGCCATAATTTTTTTTTAATAAATCTTCTTTGGCTCTTTTTTTAGCAAAAAGAAGATTGTAATAGACAAATTGAAAATTTATAAAGTGCAAAATTAAGAAAAGTAGCTGAGAATTTTGTAATTATTATAAAAAATATACAAACCAAAAAAAATCCATCAGAAAAATTAATTTCTGATGGATTTTTGTATAGACAAATTTCTTTTGCAACTAGGCAAAAAATATTATGCTTCTTCTTCTTCTTCTTCTTCGCCGTCTTCATCTAAGCCACCACCTGTACGAAGTGTACGAGGAATTGTAACAGTTGCGATAGAAACTAAAGGATTATTCATAATCTCATAAGGACGCTCGCCAATTTCAGAGAGTTTGATAGATTTTCCAAGGTCTAAGTTTTCAACATCTACCTCAATCGTATCAGGAAGGTTAGCTGGCAATGCTTTTACTTTAAGTTTACGCATTTTTAATACCATACGACCACCTTTTTGCTCGCCCAAAGAACGACCAATTAGTTTTACAGGAATATCAATTTTGACAGCTTTATCTTCTTTCATTGAAAGAAAATCAACATGCATCATTACATCACTTACTGGGTGTGTTTGATAATCTTGAACGATAGCATTAAAAATATCACCTTCGATATTCAATACTACTGTATGTACTTTTGATGTATAAATCAAATCACGGAATAAGATATTTGGAACATAAAAATGCTTGTTATCTTCTCCTGTTCCGTACAATACACAAGGAACATATCCTTCTAAACGCAATAAATGAGCTGCTTTTGCACCCATTTGACTTTCTTTTCGGTAATAACCGATGATTTCTAAAGATTTCATTTTTTTGTATAAATTAAATTGCCTAAAGACGATTGCCGACCGTCTTATAAAAATAAAGATGCAAAATTGCATTTTTTTTATTAGATAAACAACTTCACAAATAGATTATTTTCATAGAGTTGATTTATTTTTTTGATTTGGGAAGTAAAATGTGATTCTTCAACTATTTTTAGAAAGTCTTAATAATTAAATTTTGATAAATTATTTTTTTGTTTTGCCAAAGTAGAATTTTTTTAAATAAAATATTCATTTTTTAATAAAAAAAATAGAACTAAAAGTCTTGTTAGACTGCATTTTAGTTTCCTTAGTCTTAAATAATGGAATTGAATTTTTTTGATAAAATTATTTTTTCTATAATATTTTTTTTACATTTAAGTTATACTATGAGCCTATCAATAAATACTGTTTTTTAAAATTAAAAATAATTAAAATTATATAATCTTATGGGTTTGAGTACTGCCGAATTACTTTCTAAGATAGCTAAACAAGAAAAGGAAGTAAATAATTACAAAAATGTTTTGAACAAAATCAAAACTGCTGCTAAAATGGGAATTTGGGAAATTGATTTAGCAACTAAAGAAGTTTATTGGAGTAATGTTACTTGCAAAATACATGAAGTGGGGACAGGTTATCAACCTACAATAGAAAAGGGAATTGAATTTTATAGAGAGGGAGAACATCGAGAGGCGATTACAAAAGTAGTTAAAGAGGCAATAGAATTAGGCAAAAGCTGTGATATAGAATTACAGATTATAACAGCAAAAGGAGGCTACAAATGGGTTAGAGTAATAGTAATTAGTGAGTTTAAAAATGGAGAGTGTACAAAATTGTATGGTCTTTTTCAAGATATTAATGAAAGTGTAACCTATAGAAAAAAACTAGAACAACAAAAAGAACTCTTCAGACAAACATTTGAGTTTGCACCTAATGGAATGGCATTGATAGGCTTAGATGGAGCATGGATACAAGTTAATAAACAGGTTTGTAAAATGTTGGGTTACAATAAAGAAGAACTCTATAAACTTACTTTTCAAGATATTACACACCCAGAAGATTTGAGTTTGGATTTGGAATTATTGAGAGAACTTAAAAAAGGAAAGAGAGAAAATTATCAAATGGAAAAGCGATATTTTGACAAATCAAATAATTTGGTGTGGGCTTTGTTGAGTGTTTCTATGATGAAAGATGAAGAAAACAAACCACTTTATTTTGTTTCGCAACTGACAGATATTACAGAGAAAAAGATTTTATTAGAAACAACTCTTGCTCAAAACGAAAGATTACTTAATTTTGCACATATTGTATCACACAATTTACGCTCTCATACTAGCAATTTTTCGATGCTTCTTTCGATGATGAAAATGGAACAGCCTAAATTAATGGAAAATGAATTTTTTCCTCTTTTATTACAATCATCGACTTCTTTACAAGAAACTTTATCCTATCTTACTGATATTGTGGTGATGCAAAATGAAGTTAAAAACAATGTACAAGCTCTAAATTTATATGAATATGTTGAAAATGTACGTTTGTCTATACAAAGTCTAGTTTTTTCTAATAATGCAGAGATAGAAAATAAAATAGATAAGGAAATATTTGTAAAAGCTATTCCTGCATATTTAGAAAGTATAATTCTTAATTTTTTGACTAATTCTATAAAATATGCTTCTAATAAAAGAACTCCTCTTATCGTTATTAGTTCTGAAATGACTTCTTCTTATGTGACTTTTTCTGTAACAGATAATGGCTTAGGAATAGATTTGGAACGACATGGTAAAAAACTATTTGGCATGTACAAAACTTTTCATGACAGAGAAGATGCTCGTGGGATAGGATTATTTATAACCAAAAATCAAATTGAGGCTCTTGGTGGAAAAGTAGAAGTCAAAAGCCAATTGAATCAAGGAACAACTTTTAAAATTTATCTAAAAAATGGCAAAATTTAATCACGTATGTATTATAGACGACGACCCTATATACACTTTTACAACTCGTAAAATAATGGAAATTGGTAGTTTTTCTAAATACATTGAAGTATTTAAAAATGGAAAAGAAGCAATTAATGCACTCAAGCCGAGGGTAGAAACAAATCAAAATATTCCAGAGGTAATATTTCTGGATTTGAACATGCCTGTTATGGACGGCTGGCAATTTTTAGATGAGTTTGTAGTATCTGGAACAAAAAAAATTACTATTTATATTGTTTCGTCTTCTATTGACCCTGCTGATTTGAATAAGGCAAAAGAGTATTCGTTGGTAACAAATTATGTTATCAAACCAATCACTCCTGGCAAACTCAAAGAGCTTTTTGATGAAATGAAATCTAATAATAATTACGATTAAAATATTATTGATACAGACTCTTCCAAGTACCTTTCATAAAATTATATTTGAGTGTACTGGGCAGAGCCTTCCAAAAAAAACGATTTATTTCAACAGCAAAAGAAGGCTGCATATAACAATTAATAGTGCAGCCTTCGCATTCGGGCAGTTTTCCTTCTTCTGAAATGAGTTTTTTTATTTTGTCAGAATGATATAATTCATACAAGTTATCATTGATTGCAAACTCTTCCTTTCCTAAATGATAACAAGGCAAAACGAGTTTGTTTTCTGGAGAAATAACAAGCGTAGAGCTGGCAGCTTTACAAATTGGTTTTTCAATATTATTTCCTCCTTCCAAACGCAAATCTATAAAGGCTTCATTAAGATATACTAATTTTTTCTTAGAAAAAGTCAATAATTTTTTTAAGTAATCTTGATTCAAATTTCCTAAAGTATCGACAGAATTATATTCAAAAACAGGATTTAAAATCAAAACTAATTTATTTTTCAAAGTGATGGTTTCATAAATTTTTTCAATTTCCTCAAAATTTCCTTCAAAGACAGTACACAAAACATCAGGTCGTTCTCCCAAAGATTTGGCTATTTCTATCGATTCGATTACTTTATCAAAACACTTTACACCACGCATTTTGTCGTGTGTTTTGGCATCGGCAGCATCTAAAGAGAAATGCAACATGTCTATTTTTCCTTTGAGTTTTTGGGCAAGTTTTGGATAACGGATTCCATTGCTTGTAACTGTTGTAATAAATTTTTTCTTCTTAGCAATTTCTAAAAAAGTATCTAATTGTGGGTGCAAAAGAGGTTCGCCTCCTGTAAAATCAATTACCTTTACACCTAGCTTTTTCAAATCTGAAAGATTTTTTTCTACATTTTCTATTTTTACAAAAGGCGATGGTTTTTCCCAAATATCACAAAAACTACACGTTGCATTGCAGCGATAGGTTAGGTAATAATTGCATAGAATGGGGTGGGAAATAAGGCGCATAAAATTAATTATGAATGTTCAACTATAATTTCTCGTATTAAATTTTCTATTTTTTTATTGCTAAATTGTTTTCTGAATTTAATCTTAATTGCATCTCCAAAAAATTTTTCTGCGTGTCTTATTTTTTGTTGCTCCTCATTTCTCAAACTTTCTTCTGTTGTATTTTTTGTTTCCACAACAAAATATAATTTTTTTGATTTGTTTTCATAATTCAAAACATAAGCAAAATCAGGCGAATAACTTTTTCCACCAGCAACAGGAATTTTTATTGAGTTTTTAGGTATTTTAGAAAATACAACAACATCTGTTAAGTTTGTTTTAATATTCTGTTTTTCTAATTCAGAATCGTAAAATAATTCATCAAGCAAATAACTGTCTGCAACCTTATTATCAGAATACATTACACCCACATCAGAAGCAGAAATTTCTTTTAAAACATTTCCTTTTTCGTCTGTAAATTTCGTTGGATGAATTTCATTGCTCACTTTTTGATATTCAATGCCAAATTTATCTATTGCATTATACATTAAATAATTTTCAAATTTTTGTTTGATGATACGAATGGTGGCACTATTTAGAAATTTGTTTATGTTGATAGAAGAATCAATAAATGAATGATGTAAAGTTTTTATATTGATATGTAGTGTTTTTGCTAATTCTTTCAAGAAACTACTGTATTTCATTGTAGAAATTGGCGTTATTTCATTTCCATAAATTTCTTGTTCTTCTTTAACTCCTGCTATATTATTAGTTATTTCAATTTGTGCTTTTCTTTCTTTTATACCTTCACTAGTAAAATTATTGTTTTGTTCATTCAAGAAACTAACAAAAAGTAATTTGAATGTGTCTTCTTTTTCAAACTTATATTCTAAAATTACTTTTTCATTCAATTTTTCCCAAAGCTGTTTTAATTCGCTGTATTTTTCTGTTCGTATGCTAACTTGCTTTTTCTTGTCTTTAGCATTTCTAACTTTATTAGAATTAATACCTTCAAATATTCTTGGATAGTTCTGTTTGATAAAATCAAAACCACCTTCTTTAAAATCATTATTTCTTTTAATAAAACCAGCATCATCCAATTGTTCTAATAATTCTTCTTCTTCAATAGCATATTTATCTACAATTTGCTGAATCATTTTTGGATGAAGTTTTTCAGGAGTATCTTCTGTTGAAATTGCGCCCGATTTCTCATTGATTTCATTTACTAATTTATCTACAAAATCACTTTCTGTAAAATCTACAAAGTAGTTGAGATAAAACTGTTCATCTTTTACTCGGTTTCCATATTCATTTACTGGAAGTCTTAAACCTCTACCCACTTCTTGCAATTTTGAAATATCACTACCACTACTTCTTAATTTACAAATCTGAAAAACATTAGGATTATCCCAACCTTCTCGTAGTGTCCATTTTGAAAAGATAAAACGCCTTGGATTATCCAAATCAAGTATTGCTTGTTTGTCGTGCAATATTTCATTTATTTCTTTTTCAATCGCTTCATCTTTTTCCGAATTATCTTTTGAAAAATATCCTGCGTGGGTAAGGCTTATATCTTCTAATGTTTTTTTAAGGTAGGTTTTATAAAAAGGGTGCTTTTCGGTTTTAAGTAAAGTTTCTACTTCTGCTTTTATCAAACTTTCAATGGTGGTTCGTAAATAACCCTCTTCATTTCTGTATTCTTCTATGTTATCAATAAAAAATAATGTGATAGGTTTTATTTTTACATTTCTTGTAAGTAATTGCTTTTCATTTTCAAAATGGCTTTTTATGGCTTTTTGAATCATTATTTCTTGCAGTTTTTCTGCATAAGAATAAGGGTTTAGTTTGTCGCCCTTTGATAATTCAATGCCATTAGATAAAACAACTTTGCTTTTGTTTAAACTTTCTATGTACAAATCTCCCATTGCAGCATGTACTCTTTGCAAACTTTCTTTTTTAGTAAGTTTAAATATTTTTTTGTTTTTGCCTTCCAACAATTCAAAAGTAGCTTCTTTGCCATCTGTATTATTGAGTTTTACAATAGCATTTTTTCCACTCTCAAACTCTGTAATATGACCTATTACACCTTTTACTAAATTTTTATTGAATGAATTAACAGCAGTTAATGTATAAATTAGATTTTGATAATCTTTTGTTTTTCGTTTTACCAGTTTGCCAAATATATCTTGTACTTTTATTTCTTTTTCAGGAAAAGTAGCACCATAACGCAAAATAAATTGGGGGCGCATCTTTTGAATATTCTCCCAAGTGGTATTAGTTGTTCCAAATTTGTGTGGTTCGTCTATTATTAGAAAAGGTTTTGTAGCCGAAATTGCATCAAAAGGAATTAAATGTTTATCAAAAATTCCTTTATCAAAAGATTGTTGCATGGTAGATGAGTTTATCATTCCTGCATTGATAACCAATACTTGAATACTATTTTTTTCAAAAACTCCTGCATTTACAAAGCTACTAATGGCTGGTGGCATAAACGATTTTTTGTTTTTACCTCCTTTTTTACTTTCTACAATATGTAATTTAATGGTTTTGCTATATTGTTCCTTAAAATGCGCTCTTGCACTATCACTTTTTAAAAAATTTATTGTTCCTGCTTTGATGGAAAGTGTAGGAACAACAACAATAAACTTAAAAATTCCGTGATGTTTGTTGAGCTCAAAAATAGTTTTGGTATATGTATAGGTTTTTCCTGTTCCTGTTTCCATCATAATATCTATGATGTTGCTATTTGGCTTTACTTTTTCTTCTATATTATTTTTTATTTGTACGGCTTGATTATTTTTTAAAAACTGTCCAAAAGGCAAGTATCTGTTTTCAAATACTTTTCCTTGCCTCGTAATGTTATTATAAACTGGGTTTATGTAGGGCGCATCTGTTTGTAGCACAGAATGAATTTCTAAATTTTTAAAAATAGAAAGTGTGTTTTCTACAGCTTGTGTTTGATGGTCTAGGTTTTTTTCAAAGTTAAATCCTTTCATAAGTAATTAGTTGTTAGTTTTTAATTTTGAGTTTTTAGTTGTTTTTACTATACTCGTTAGTATTTTAACCAATTCTGTACAATCTGCTATATATTTTGTGTAATCATAAACGATAAATTGGCTTTTTTCTAATAATTCTAACCAATACAAAGTTTCTCTTGCTTCTTTGCTTGAAATAGCCATTTTATGCACAAAATCTGCTCTACTTTCTGCTGCTAATGCTTCATTTATATTCGCCCCAATGCTAGTCCTCCCACTTCTTAATATTTGCTTTGAAATTACAAACTCTTTTTTTGATTGCAATAACTTATACAATTCAATAACAGTAAGTGAAAACGCAAAACTCTTATCTTTAATAATACTCTTCTTCATAACTAAAAATTAAAAACTCTAATACCGTGTTATAAAATCAATATCAATACTTTTTTTATTGGCGTAAGAGTTCATATTTTCGCTTATTTCACGCAAATTTTTACTCTCAAAATGATAACCGAAGGCAATAATTGTAGCTGGGCTAAAATCTTTATCACTATCTATTTTTTCTAATAGTACTTTCAAATTTTCGGTTTTAAAATCCTTATTCATTAGATACAATTTTTCACTAACATAATACGCTCTATAATTCTCTAAGTCTATTTCTTGCAATGATTGAGTGAGAGGTATTCCATCATAGGTTTTCCAAGTAATCAGTAAAGCTTTTATATCTTCTTCGGTGAGTTTGTTCTCATCAAAAAGCTTTGTTTGATTTGCATTTAGTTCTTCTACTTCAAAATTATAATCTTCCCATATTGGCATTGTTTCAAAAACCTTGAAACCCAAATCTTGATTTGATAAATCTTTGCCTTTATTTTCTTCTTGTATTTTTTTACTCGCTCTTACTAATCTTTCTTTTGTAATGTCAAAAATAGTTTTGAAATCAAAATCGGAATAATATTTCTTATTTTCTTTTGCAGAGATTAATTCTCCAATTTGGATAGAAATACTTTTACGTTTACCATTATCAGATATATTCATATCCATAACTGCGTGTGCAGTTGAGCCTGAACCTGCAAAAAAGTCTAAAATGATATCATCTTTTTCTTCAGATGAAGTCATTTCAATCATTCGTTGGATAAATGCAATAGGTTTTTTGCCATTAGGATATTGGATATCTCCTTCTTTTGAGACATTATTCCAATTAAAGTCAGACCAAAGAGTACCTACTTTATCATTTTTAATAACCTTTTTCTTTTCTTTTAATGCAACATCACTTAACCAAGCAATTAAATCTTTGTTTTTTCCTTTATAATATAGAGTCGTTAACTTCCCTTTATTTCGACCAGATTTTGGAACATATTCTATACTGTAAAACGTATCATCATTATCTGTGCAATCAATTACTCGTTGTCTAATAGAACTTTGAGCATTAG
>CAKZOK010000096.1 GCA_937136415.1 uncultured Cytophagales bacterium
AATTTTAATTGCTATTTTTGATTTATAAATCAATCCATCAAAAAATGAAAATGACTATAAACTAAACTATAGGAAGAGTTTTTGAAATTCTGAACAGCCTACCCTTAGTTTTTTTTTAAGGAATCAGAAAAATTTCTGCTCCTTCTTTAAAAATAACATTATTATTATAACTTTTCAAAAGTTGAGCCGTAAGATTCGAATACGTTGAATATTTACGATAATGATTTACAATGCTCTGATAAGTATCTCCACGGCGTACAATGTGCAATGAAGGTGCATTAATTGGTGCATTATGAGTAGCTGTATTTTCTATTTGTCTTGTAAGATGCACCAAAATTTTGGGTTTTTGTGTTTTGTTGGCTTGTCTTGCATTTTGCTGTGTAATTTCTTCAGCTTTTGCTTTTACCTGTTCCCATGTTGCTGCTTGAGATTCATAAGTTACTCTACGAATTGCCTCAATAAATGAATTTGTAAAAATCCCTCCTAGCTCTTTACTTCCCCACGAATATTGCCCTGTTTGTGAAGCTGCTGCAATTACGCCTCCTTCACTAGATTGAAAAAGACGGCGAATATTTTGAGTCATGCTAGGTGTGCGAGAACGTTGAAAATTAATATTTGTAAGAGGACTTCCAACATTACAACCGTCCCAAGTAGCAAGAGTAAATTTGGCTTTTTGCTTTAATTGTGTATAAATATCAGTTTGTTTTACCCTTCCAGCCATCGGAAAACCATTATAGGTATTCGAATGACCTGAATAATTAAACCAAACTACATCTTCAGAGCTAATTCCCAAACTATTTAGAGAAGAACTTGTAAACTCATTTTTTCCAAAACTATGAAATTTTAGAGTTGCTCCCATAGCTGTTGCTAATTCTTGTGCGTATGCTTTGATGGTAATTTCATCTTTTGGCGCACCCACATCTACGGCTTCACGCTCAGTAACGGTAATAAGGTGAAAATTTTCTGCAAAAGAAAGCGTAATGCTTACAATGAATATTGATAGAGTTAAAAATATTTTTTTCATAATGAAATAGAAGTTGATTGAATTGAATAATTTAAAATTAGTTAGTTGTGAAATCTGCATAGACTAAGGAATAATTACGAATACAATATCTTGATTATTAAATGTTTGCTATTTATAATATGAGTAGTTTATTTAATTTCTATTCCTAATAAGTCTGTAATATATTTTTATTGTGCTTTGACGAGTAATTTGTCGCCTGCATGAATAGTTACTTTTTCATCTTTCAACTTGTTAATTCTGACAAGCTCTTTTAATTTTAATCCATATTTATTAGAAATCGCATACAAACATTCGCCTTCTTCTACAATATGAAAAGCTGCTCTAGCTTGTAGATTATTTTGAGGTAAAGCTGTATTTTCACTTTCATCTGTATTTGGAGTAGTCGAATTAAGGGTATTTTGAGCTGTTGTTTGAGTATAACGAGTAGGAAAAATAGATTTTCCTAAAGCAAAAAATTTGTCATGAGCAGGGTCACAATCTTCTAAAAAATTCTTAATTCCTTGAAAGCGCAATAAATCGCAGTTGTGAGCAATGGCTAAAGTAGTTGTTTTATTTCCTTTTTTGAATACAAAACCTAATTCTGGCTCAAAATCACAACGTTTTCCGTATTGGTCTAAAATGTATGTATTTTTATCTAAGACTAATTCTTTAATTGTTTTGAGTTGAGCAGGCGTTAAGTTTTTGGTTTCCAACACCTTAAAACCTTGGAAACCATTTGCAGTAGCATCAGCCGTTTTTCCATCTAAATAATAAGCCTTTACACTTTCTGCTCCCTGTAATAAAGAACTTAGTTCTGTTCCTAAAGCAGTTTCAAGGGCAGAATCAATAGTTGAATTTGTAATTGTGGTCGGATTGGTATTTGTTGCTGGCAAATCACGAGGGTTTACTTTTTCTTGTGCCATCACTACAAAAGTAGAGAAGAACAAAATCAAGAAAAGAGATATAAATGAGTATATTTTCATAATAGATTTTTAGATAAATGGTGTAAAAAAATGTTTGTCTTGCTTTCTTTACCTTTAAGAGTAAGCACTGGCTAAAAAGTGAGGGCAGAACCTAAAAAAAAACTTTATTTTTTTTCCAATTATTTTTCATAAAAACAATAAAACCCTAAAAATCAAGCAATTAAATTTAAAATTTAAGCATAAAAAAAACGAACTATTTTTTTAAGATAGTTCGTTTTTCTAGATTTTAATCGTCGTTGAGGCATTATCATCAACAAGGTCTTTTTTTCATATCTAATTCTGTTATTTTCATTTTCTCTTCTCTCGCCCCTAATCCCTCGTCCCTATTACTCCACTTCCAAAATTTTCATTTCTACTCTTCTATTTTCTCCCGAATTGAAATTTACAAGTGGCTTTGTTCCTCCATAGGCTTTCTTTTCTATTCTTGAAGCATCAATTCCTCTATCTGTCAAATATCTATACACAGTATTTACACGCTGCGAAGACAAATCTAATTGCTGTTTGGCAATTCGTGCATAACTTGGGTGTGCAGGGTGTGGGTCTCTGTCGGTATGTCCAGCAATTTCTATTCTTACTTTTGGGTTTGCTTTCATAAAATCAACTAGATTTTGTACACCTTCTGCATTATTGAGGGAATAACTTTTGATATTAAATTCAATATTTTCTAAGCTAATTGACTCTCCTTTTTTGACTTCTTTTTTATTAAAAATCACTTTTGGAGCTTCAATTTTAGCAATTTCAATAGTCGGTTTTATTATTTCTGTTTCTACTTTTATTTCAGGTATCTTTTCTTCTACCTCTACCATGGCTATAATTTGTGCTTCTTTTGGAATTTCTATTTCCTTAAATTGCATCTTAAAAAGTCCTTCTTTTGGAGTTCCTAACCAAATATCGCCATTAATATCATACGCCAAAGCCGTCACTGCACTTACCACCAAACCAGAATCTTGGTCGTAAAAAATAGGGTCTTCTTCTTTCGAAAAACGAATAACTCCCTTGTTTCCTGCTATCCAAACATTTTCATTTGGCGTAACCAAAACATCATTAAACCTAAAACTACTAGATTTTGTAACTCGTTTGGACATCTGGAACATCTCCTGATTACATACCAAAAACTGCTTTCCTTTACGATTCAGAGCTGTTACACACAAATTTCCATCAGGTTTCAAATCAATATGCAATACATTATCGTAGCCATAACCACTATTAGTTACATCAAAAGCATCTCTGAATTTTCCATTTTTGATATTAAACATTCCTGCCGAAGTACCTACCCACACAACATCATTATTATCTACCGTTACAGCATTTATTCTATCACTTGGAATATTTGGTTCTGTTTCGTTATTGTAAATTGTCTTTTTGTTATTTGCTGCAATATGCCAAAGTCCACCTTGCGCTGTTGCTATCCATTTTCCACCTTTCGAATCTACATCAATGGCATTGATGTAAAAACTCTTATTACTAAAAGTCGGTATTTCAGTATGCCAAATATATTCTCCATAAGCATCTAAATTAACAACACTAACAATATCATTCGAAAAAGTACCCAGCCAAATTGTTCCTTTTTTATCAAAACGAATCGAACTTACTTTGTCTATCAAAGAATCATATTTTCCTGTTCTATTAAAAGTTCGGACAGTAGAATCGGCGTAAAAAGCAACCAAACCATTTTCGGTGGCAACCCATTTTGTGTCATTTTGGTCAATGGCAATAGAATTAATTTGCCCTTCTGGAAAACCTACTTTGTCTTTACTGATATTTTTAAATTCTACTTTTTCTATTACTTCGGCTGTTTCTGCAGCTTTTTTGTCTTGAGCATAAGAAGAACCAAGTGAAAAAAGGAGTAAAATTAAGGTAAGAAGTAAACTATTTTGTTTCATAAATTGAAAAATTTTGTTATTGATGTCGCTACGCTAAAATATTAATAATGATATTAGTTGAAGGTTTATTTTTGATAGAATATTCAAGATTCGTTCCTAATTTCTCAAAATTATATGACATTCTACTTCAAAAGCCATTTATTAACTCTAAGTATTTTATCCAATTCTTTTTCATTGAATAAATGCTCTACAAATTCATTGGCAAAATAAGGAATCATCGAAACACCTTTTGCACCAAAACCATTAAAAATACTCATTTGAGAATAATCTTTGTGCGTTCCCATGAGTGGATAGCGTGTGCGTGTGGAAGGTCTGATGCCCACTTCTTGCTTCGTAATTTGATAGTCCAGATTCAAAACAGCTTTCAATTTGGTTTCAATTTCCTGTTTTGCTTCCTCTGTTGGTGCTAAAGTCAAATCATCGTGATTGTAAGTTGAGCCTGTTCGAAAAGTAGTAATTAAATTCTGATTTAAACCTTTTGCTTTGTTATTCAAATTATTTTCAATTATTTTTTTTTCAAAAGGTACAAGCCAACAGCCTTTGTTAAGAATAATTTGATTCAGTTTTTGAATTATTTCTTGATGCTTGAGATTTTTATTTGATTTGATTTGGCTAAACTCAATATATAAAATTTCGCCCTTTGTTGGTGCAATCGGTAATTTTTCAAAAAATGGATTTGTTTTGTCGGCAGCTCCTCTACAAAAAATAATATGATTTGCTTTAATGTTTTGATAAACTACTTTTTCATTTTTACTATCATTATTTAAAATTAAATTATCAAAATCAAATAATTTTTCTTGATACGCATTTTTTTCCAGTAGGTAATTTTTGATTGCTTCTAAAAAAATATCTACACGCAGATGCCCTCCATTTTTTATTAAAAGTCCTCCTAATTTGTCGTTAATATTTTCTTCTAAAAAACGATTTTTTGGATAGATTACTTCTTCTGTTTTTTTGTTTTCTTGTACCGACCAATCTTGCTGCTGTTCTAGGTTTTGAAAAGGGCGATAAATAGGAGTAGAAAAAAAGAATTTGCGCTTAAATTGTTTTTCTAATTTTGGGTAAAAATCATTCAAAAAACTAAATAATTCGTTGCTCTTCCACGTTCTGACCATATTTCTTCCTGTAATTGGATTACAGATTCCTGCTGCTATTTTCGAACAATTTTGTAATTTGGGTTCATCTAAAACCATTACTTTTTTTCCTTTTTCAAGTAATGTATAAGCCAAAATAGAACCCGCCAAACCTTGTCCGATAATCAAATAATCAACTTCGTTTTTCATTTTTTTATACGAATAATAAGTGTAAATAAAAACTGCCTAATACTCTAAAAATGTATCAGACAGTTTTTTAATAGATTAAAATGTATTTTTAATTTATTTCATCAAAAAAGCATTGAGTTTTTCTATTGAAGTTGCTTTATAAATCATTTTTTGATTTTCATCTAAGACAACAAACAATGGCAAGTCTGTTAAATGATACGTAATAGCTGCATTTTGGTCAGAAGAAATATCAATTAGTTGAGTATGATTTTTGGGTAATTGATTAGCTATTTTTCTCCATGAACTAATTTCTGAATCCAAAGAAATTCCTACAAAATGATATTTTTTCTTCATTTTTGTTGTATCCAAAAGTGCAAATTGCTGTACTTGTGTGCTAGATTTTGGTTCGAAAGAAGCCCAAAAATAAAGAATTGTTGGTTTTTTCTCTAACTCAGAAATCTGAATTGTATCTCCTTTTATATTTCTAAGAGTTGTAATATTAGGCGCACTTTGTCCAACAGCAACTATTTTTACTTGTTTGATAAAAGAATTAATTTGGTTTGTCCAGCTAGATTTTTTTCCTTGAACTAAAATTTCTAGCTCGTTCAGATAATCTTCTTCTAACATATAATTCACAGCCAAAAACGAACGCACAACATAATCAATAGAATCTTGTGCAATAAATTTTTTGTTATAAGTTGTCCATTTTTCATATTGTATTTCATATTCTGCCATCGCCTTTTGGTAAGCAAGTGTATCTCCCATTTGAGAGCTATTTCTTGCCTTTGCAGTCATTTTTTTCATTGTATTTTCGTAGCCTATTGTTCCTTTTCTATACATTTCAAAATGAGAATGCGAACGAGAACCTACAACTTTAGCTTCTGAAAGTTTTCCAGCATCTGCTTGAATTTCCATTTTTGAAGGCTCAAAAAACACAACTAAATTATCTGACGGAGAAAAGGTACTATCAGAATTTCTAATCAAAGTCAAATAAAAAGGAGTTGGTTCGCTTATTTCTCCTTTAAGTTTGAATTTATCATTTTTTTTGACAGCCACTTCATAGAGAGGAATAATATCCTTTGTACTAATATCTGAAACTACCAACCTCATATCTTGAGAAAGATTATTAACTTTTCCCTCTACCAAATATTGATTTTGAGGCTTTTTTTTCTTAGAGTCGCAACTTGAAAAGGCAAATAATACAAGTGCAAAACACACAAAATAAAAATGAATCGCTTTTTTCATAAAAATAAATGACTAATGAATAATAAAGTGAAGTAGCAAAACACTTAAAGATGTGTTTTTGTTATGCCTAACGAATTTGATAACGCTCATCTAAAATCTGTAAGTGATGAATTTCGTGTCCAGCAATCATATAAATAAGAGCACGCACAGACATTTGACTATCATTTGCATTTCCTATTTTTGCAGTTTGTAAGGCATCAAAACTCTTAAAAAGAGCAACTGAAGATTTGCGAATAGCTTCATATCTTTCTAACAAATCTGAAAGAGGAATTTTATCAAAATTACCCTCTTGAGCATACTGATTTTCATCAAAACCTGCTAGTTGTTGTTTTTCTCCACGATAGAAAGCCAAAGCACGATAAGACATAATTTGCTCGGTATCTATCATATGCCCTAACAATTCTTTAATACTCCATTTTTCTTTTTCGTATCTAAACAAAGATTCTTCTTCTGAAAACTTGGCAAATTTTTCCTTGGTTTTTTGTCCTTCTTTGGATAAAATTTGCACAATATCTTCATTTTCGTTTTCTAAAATATAACTACCTATCAATTTTATGTAGCTAGTATAATAAGAATCATATTCATTTGAGCTTGGAAATGGAATCATTTTGAGGATATTTTTAATGTAAATAAAAACGCATAAAAAAACTATGTTTGCAAAGAAACATAGTTTTTTTAGGATATAGAAATTAAATTTTAGTTCTTCAAGTATTTTGTAAAACTTCTGGCTAATTTATTTCTTTTTATAAATTTTCTTTGTGTCTTCTCCTTCTTTCATCAAGACAAGTTTGTCGGCAGCTAACTCAACGATTGTATAATTTACAGGGTCTTTTTCTTTACCTGCTTTTTTATCCCATTCTTTCAAAGTTATTGTTTTTCCATCTTCCGACATTGTCCAATATCCTAAAACAGATGATGATAAAAGCCCTTCTCCTATCTTCTTACTGTAAGAAAGTTTGGATTTGTCTTTTTTATCTCTTCCGAAGGTAAGTGTTTCGGCTACAAAATTAGCCATTGCTCCTACATCTCCTTTGAGTTGAATATCAGAGCTTACTCCAGTTGTGTTTTCGGCACTTTCTGACCCTTTTTTGAGGTTTGCATTTACATCATACTTCCATGCTGATGCCATCAATTTTTCTCCAGCTTCTGGCACTTTGGCTTCTTTACTGCCTCCACAAGAGGTAAAGCCTATTGCTAAAAATAATAAAGCAACAAATAAAGGTATTGAATTAAATTTAGTTTTCATTTTAAAAAAAATTTGATAAATAAATTTGGTTAATAATCATTAAAATTAAAAAAATCTTAACTTATATCAATATAAGTTTTTTTATTTATTTATCAAAATTTATAGAAATAAAAAAACCTTTCTCACAAATGTAAGAAAGGCTTTGAGTTGAAGGTCTAACTTTTAGTTTTCCCAAAGATGACTTTCATACTCTACTAATTGATGCTCATATTGTTGAGCTGCAATAAGCGCAGCACGGTCTTCTTCATAAATATCAATAATCATCTCATCTCTAGCATTATCATACTTGATAACACGAGCATTGAATAAACGCAAATCAAATGCTTCTTCTAAGTTTCTGTGATGACGGTTATTGCGTTCGTTGTACCAAATTGCTTGAGAGTTGTCACGGAAAAGGTTTTGAACCAATTCTTTATATGAAAATGCAGCTAATTTTTTTTCTAATCCTGTTGAAGGATTCATTTCAGCAGGAATAATAATTGTGATTGCTTGAATGTCGTGCTTCATACGAGAATGTTTGTTATCAAACAATAAATCTTCTTTGATTTCTAACAAATGAAGACTTTTAGGATAAAATTCATTGGCAGCAGTTTCGGCTTCAGCTCCATCTCCACTTTCATCTCCCCAGCCCCCTTCAGAACCCCAATCATCTCCACCACCAAAACCACCAAGGTCGTCTTGTGTAAAACCCATCGCAATTTCTTCTTCTGTAAGTTTTACCTCATCTGAAGGAATAGTAAGATTTTCCAAAAATTCTTCTTGTGACATACGAGTACGCAAAGAATCGTTTTGATAAGGACGAATAATTCCTAATTTGACAGCATCAATGATTACTTTGGTAATTTCATTTTCTACGGCAAAGAAAGGACGGTTTTGTTTTTCTTTTAAAGACATTCTAAACCAAAGCGTCTTTTTGTACATAATATGCGACTCATGCAAAGGACGAATTGAGTTGTGATTGTATCCATCTTGAGCGTACTCCATTCCAAACTCTTGAGCATTTGCTGAAAAAGTAACACCACAAATAAGTGCTGCCATTCCAACAATTCCCTTTGTGAGAAAGCCTAATAAATTCTTGTTTTGTTTTTTCATAGTTATAAAAGTGATTCTGATTTATAGAAATGATAAAAATAATTCTTGTTTTGAAAGTTTAAAGTTAAATCTTTTTTCATTGAAAAATGTTTTTTTAATTACTTTCTTTGCTTAACTAACGTCAAATATGTTTCAAAATTGCATTGAATTTAAAGTTTTTTTCGATAAATAAGCTGTTTTTTTAGACGAACACACCTTTTTCTTCGACAAACCCTAAAAATATTTAGATTAAAATATTTTTCATTCTTTACTAAACCTTATCATGATTATTTTTGAAATTGTGTATTCAGTTCCTCAGAACTAACTAAATACACATGAAAAATCAACCGTGACAATCTTTATTACCAGAATTAAATTTGGACAAAAGAACAAAAATATATCAAGCCTTAATTTTTTCTCATCTTCTATCTCAAAAGCCTAGCAATTTGTATGGACAAATCCATAAAAATAATTTTAGAGTTTGCATTTCTTTCTAAGTGAAAATAGGCTTCATCAATCTTTTCTACCAAAGAAAAAATATTTCTTTCATCTATCACTTTTGCAAAATTCTGTACAAACTTGAGCGTTTCGGACTCGGTACGAATGAGCTGCTCTGTACCAAAATTAGAAATCAATGATTCTCTCAAAATAGTCAAGGCATATTGTAAAAGTGTTTTTTGTCCTTCTTTTCCTAAGCTATGAAACAAATCAGCTTGCCCCACAAAGCCAGCATAATCATGCTTAAAACAAAGGCGCATCCAATCCCTAAACCATTCTTGATTTTTGTTTTGAGTATGCTCACTTAATTTCATTGCCTCATTCAAATTACCATCTACTAAAGTTGCAATTTGGGTAGCTTCATCTTCCTTTATATTTTGGTTTATCAAATATTCTTTTACTTCTTTATCCGAATAACGAGGAATCTGAATAAGCTGACAACGAGAAAGAATGGTAGCGAGCATTCTGTCTGTTTTTTCGGTTACTAAAAGAAATATTGTTTTGTTTGGAGGCTCTTCCAATCCCTTCAAAAGTGCATTTGCAGCACTAGCATTCATATATTCGGGCAGCCATAAAATCAGAATTTTATATCCTCCTTCATAGGCTTTTAAAGATAATATTTTGGAAATATAACGACTTTCTGCTACCGAAATACTAAACTGTTTGCCTTCTGTTTCCAAATAATCTGACCAATCTTGCAGCACAGGATAATCTTTTTTGGGCAAAAACTCTCTCCAGCCTTTCATAAATTCTTCTCTATTTTTGTATCCTTTTGCTTTTGCTGTCGGAAATACAAAATGCAAGTCGGGGTGAATCAATTTTTTGTAACGAGTGCAAGAACTACACTTTCCACAGGCATCGTTTTCTTGTTTGTTTTCACAATTTAAGAATGTTGAGTATGCCCACGCCAACGCAAGTCCTGCACTCCCTTCGTAGCCCAAAAAAAGCTGTGCATGAGCAACATGATTATTATGAACAGCAGAAGTAAGCGTTTTTTTAAGGTCATCTAAACCCAAAATATCAGAAAAAAGCATTTTATTAGTGATTAATTATAAGTATTTAGTGATTAATTAATACGAAAATTTACTTGTATTAATCTGTATTTTCGAATCCTATAAATCCTTAACAATACTACCATACAGTAATTCAGAATTAGAACAAAGATAACAAAACATTTTCCTTCATTAATTGATTTTAGAAATTATGAAATTAATTATCCAAACTCCCATCAACCGTTCTGCTGAAGAAGTATGGAATGGCTTTACAGAAAAATTATTTTTGAGTCTTAGTCCTCCATTTCCAAAATTAAAACTTAATCGTTTTGATGGTTGCAAAGTAGGCGATGAGGTTCATTTAGAATTAGATTTTGGAATTTATAGCTCAAAATGGATTTCTTATATCGTCGAACAAGCCGAAACAGAAAGTGAAATTTATTTTATAGATACCTCTGAAAATTTACTTTTTCCTCTCAAAACATGGAAACATCATCACAGAATAAAAAAAATAGATGAAAATAATTGTATCATTATCGATGATATTGATTATTATACTTCCTCAAAAGTTTTAGATGCTATTATTTATCCTGCCATGTGGGCGCAATTTGCATATAGAAGTCCTGTTTATAAGAAATTTTTTGAAGGAAAAAATGCGTAGTTTTGTAATTAGTAGGTCAAACGGTTTGCCTTTGACTTGTTAAACAGTATTTTTAAAGCTAGAATACAGTCAAGGGCAAGTCTTTGCCCTATAATTATTCGTAATTTTTAATTCGTAATTTGTAATTTCTTCCTATGTGTACACTTACTTTTGTTCCTTTAGAAAATAATAATTTTATTCTTACTTCAAGTAGAGATGAACAAAAATCTCGCAAAAATTCTGAATTACCTTCTTTTACAGAAATAAATAACACCAAAATTCTTCGCCCTGTTGATGGTGATGCAGGTGGTTCTTGGATTGGAATTACAAATAAAAATCGTACTCTTTGCCTTCTAAATGGAGCTTTTCAGAGGCATACTCGTAATACACCTTATCGAAAAAGCAGAGGTATTATTTTGATAGAACTTTTGGCTGCCAAATCAGAGAAAGAAATTGAAAGTTATGATTTTGATAAAATAGAATCATTTACACTTATTTGGATAGAGCAAAAAGATGATTCTGTTTCTCTCACAGAATATCGTTGGGTGGAAGAGGAAAATAAATTGTATAAGAAAATTATTGATACAAATTTTGCTCATATTTGGTCATCGGCAACACTTTACACTTCCGAGATAGCAGAAAAGAGAGAAGAATGGTTTGAAGAATGGACAGAATTTTACTTTAGAAAAGGACAAAAACTGGATACCATTTCTCAAATTTTGTGGCACTTTCATGTAAAAGGAGGCGAAAAGCAAAATGCAACACCTAGAGAACAAATTTTGATGGACGACCCACAAGGAGGAACAGTTAGCTTGACACAAATTATTTCTCATTTTGGCGAAAAAGCTACAAAAGATAAATTGACAATGAAACATTATAATCTCAATACTTTGAAAAGTAGTTTTGATGAGCTAATTATGAAATAAAATTTTACTTATTTTATCGTAAATATTTTTTTAAAATTAAATTATTTAAAATATCTGTTTTTAGTATTTCTATAAGCTCTAAGATACCATTTTCAGAGTTTATAATAAAATATTGAATGTTTCGTTTATTATTGAGTTTATATTTAGTATTTGCCTCATTAAATAAATAGGTAATTTCCTTCTTTCTCCATGTGCTTTCTTCATCTAATCGTTTTTGTAGTGGGTTTACATCAAAATTTCTATAAAAAGAAATACATTACCAAATCTCTTCATTTTCCTGTTGCATTCCTTCTCTGTATTTATTAAAAATGGTGGACTTGGAAACAAATCCTATGTATTTTCCTTTTTTTATAACAGGCAAATTCCACGCTTTACTGGTTTCAAATTTCTTCATTACTGTATCCATTGTTTCTCCATATTCTACCATTTCGGAAGGGCGTTGCATCAAATCACGCAAGACTATTTTCTCATATTTATCGGTTTCGAACATCAATTTTCTGACATCATTTAATTGAATCATTCCTACAAATTCTTTATCTTCATTCAAGACAGGAAATAAGTTGCGATGACTCAATTTGATTACATTTACAAGGTCTTTTAATGTTTCTTTTTCAGAAATAGGCTTAAAATCTTTTTCTATTAACTTGTTGATTTTTAGCCTACTAAGCACTTTTTTATCTTGATTTCCTTTTATAATATCTCCTTTTTCGATGAGTTCTCTTGTGTAAGGCGAGTGAGGCTCAAAATAAGTAACAGTAATATAAGTAACAGCCGAAGTGAGCATTAAAGGCACAAACAATTCGTAACCACCTGTAAGTTCGGCAATCAAAAATATGGCTGCCAAAGGCGCATACTGAACGCCACAAATAGCTGCACACATTCCAAAGAGAATAAAATTACTTTCTGATAGATTTTCCCACCCCAAGATATTGATTATTCTGGCAAAAGTAAAGCCCAAAACTCCTCCCAAAAACAACGAAGGCGCAAACGTACCTCCACTTCCTCCTGCTGCAATCGTGATGGCTGAAGCAATACATTTGAACAAAAGCATTATCAAAACATACCCCAAAAATATAGCTTGAGGAGGCAATTCTTTAAAAATAATACTGTTGGCAAAAATGACAATTTCGCTACCACTCAAAAGCGATTTTAGAAGCATTGTGCCTTCTCCATAAACAGGAGGAAAAATAACAATTAGCACCGACAAAAATAAACCCCCAATCAATGCCTTTATATATGGATTTGGAATTTTATTTGCTAATTTATTTGTTTTTTTGACAACCTCCATAAAATAAAGCGACAAAACCCCACAAGCAATTCCCAAAATAATACAATAAGGAACGTCTATTGTCTGAAAGGCATCTTTTAGACGAAATGTAAAAATAGCATCATCTCCACCCAACACCAAAGCTGTAAGTTTTGCAGCCACCGAAGCCAATAAAATAGGAACAATATTGGCAATACTGACATCAAATAAAATTACCTCAGCAGCAAAAATAACGCCTCCAATTGGGGCATCAAAAATAGCTGCAATCGTACCAGCAACACCACAAGCAATCAATAAAATTCGTTTTTTCTTAGCAAAAAGCATTGCACTACTTGTATTCGAACCAATGGCAGCACCTGACATCACAATAGGAGCTTCCAAACCAGCCGAACCACCAAAACCAACTGTAAAAATAGCTCCCAACATACGAGAGTAAATATTACTAAAATTTATTTTGCCTTCTTTTTTGGAAATAGAATATAAAATATCTGTAAAACCATGCCCAAAATCAGTTTTGAAGATTACATTTCCCAAAAAAGCTGTTATGAGAAGCCCAATGGTAGGATAAAAAAGCAATCCATAATTATAATTTTCTGAAAACTGACTTGAAGAAGCCAAATTATGCTCTACCCAAAGTACTGTTGTTCGTAAAAACATTGCTGCTACACCTGCTAATATTCCTATAAAAATACTAATAACAAGCAAAAAATTTCTATCTGATAAATACTTACTTTTCCAAATCAAGAAACGGATAATATTTCCATTAATTTTTTTGGAATAATGAGTAAATAATGAATGCAGTTTGTCGGAATAAATTGCGAATAAATTGAACAAAATTAAGGTAGGTGTCTAGGAGAATTATCTGATAAGATAAAAAGAAATAAATTACTTATTTCAACAAAAATAAGCGAAATTTATTATATTTTTGTTGATTAGAAATTAAAAACTACAAAGATTCTTTTTTAATTATGCAATACACTACAAAAATATTTTCTCATAGAGTTTTTATTCTATCTGCTATCTGTTTTTTGTTTTTTTCTTCTTGTGGAATGAGTAAAGAAGACAAGATAAATAAAAATCTTCTGAAAGATAGTCTGCAATATGAACAAACTAAGATATTAAAAAAATCTAATAAAGAGGTTTTGGAAATTGATACAGCAATGAATAACGCCAATTCGAAAGACCCTGCAATTCCTGTTTTTGATGAAGAAGATTAATCTATCAAAAACCCTAAGAACTCAAAAAGTCTTAGGGTTTTGTTTTTATTTTTTCTTATTTCCCTTTCAAATAATCTCTCAAATACTCAAATTCTGCTGTTAAATCGTTGTCTTTAGTAAGATTCGCTCTAGCAATTCGGTTTGAATCTGTAAAATTATTTTCTTTTAAATAAGAAGGATTATCTTCAAATAATAAATACGGCAAAACTTGGTCTATGAGTTCTCTACCAAAATCTTTTGAAGCATTTCTGGGAAGCTCACACGGCAAATTATCAACTGCCATAACCGTTATATTTTGTTCGTTAGAAAAAGGTTTTTCTTCTTTTTCTGTTGCTGCATTATAATCATAAAATGGCTCTGCAATCGTAGAAGGACGTTTTGTAGAAGGAATAGAACCCTCAATATCACAGGTAATATCTGCAATTACTTTTATTTTGAAATCATCTTGTTTCATTTCTTCTTTAGTAAACAAAACAGGCGATTTTGGATTCCAATAGGCAGCAGCGATTAATAAATCCATCTTTTGAGTAAAATCTAAAAAATGACTATTATAATCTGTTGCGTTATTGTAGAAATCCTTTATATCAAATTCTTTATTTTCTTTTGATTTTCCTTTTTTGAAATGATAATCTTTTGAGCGAAGACGAGTAAAAACAGCTTCATCAAATTCTTTATTTAGATAATCTTCAGGACTGACTTCTTTTATTTTCATTCCCTCCAAAACTTCTACCGAACCCTTTGCTACTCTTCCACCTCCAGTTACAGCAATTTTGATGTTTGGAAGTTTTACTTTTTCAAACTCACTCCACATTTCGTCCATATCAAAACATTGATTGGCAGGTTTCAAATCAAATAAATCGAAACGTTTTCCATACGTCAAAATGCCATTGTATGCTCCCACAATTCCTGCATAACGCCCAAAGGCAATCACTCTTTGCCCTGCTGCATTTGTCAGAACTTCATAATCAATTAGGCGAACATTTTTTTCTATAATTTTCTCTAATAAATCTCTATTGTAAGGCTGTTTTTTGATGGTATGAGAGAAAAACAAGTAGGTTTTGTTAGGAATTAGTTGTGGTTTTGGGACTTCTTTTACGCCTAACAAAATACTTGCATCGCTTATATCTTCTGTAATTTTGCAGCCTGCTTTTTCATATTCTTCTTCTGAAAAACAACGAATAGGACTAGGCTGAACCAATATCTCAAAATTTTTATCAACTAATTTATATTTGTCTAAAACTTCTTTGCATTGAGTGGGAGTAAGAGCGACACGACGGTCTGGTGGCGTTTTGCCTTCACGAATAATAGCTATTTTTTGCATAAAAGGGTATTTATAAAAGTCGCTCGTGAGGACACGAGCAATGGTAAGAATGTTTGTGTTAAATTAAATTTTGATGCAAATTACAAAAAATAGATTATAACTTTTAGAGAGATTAGAAAGTCTGTGATACAAAATTAATATCCTTTTTTAATTCAAATTACTCAGTCCAGAAGGAGTTCCTTTTATCAAAAAAAACTCATTAAAATCTGGCTCTTCGCTGATTTCTAACTTAACTTCTCCCACTTGTATAAGTTCTAAGATTGCCAAAAAGTTAAAAATTACCAAAACACGGTTTGGGCTTTCTTTTAATAATTCTACAAAATTTATTTTTCCATCTTTAAAAATTTTTTCAATTAGATATGTTCTTTGATTGTTTACGCTGTATGGATAAGGCTTTATGTTATTGAGTTTTGGCTTCGAAAGCTCATGTAATTCCATTACATTTTGGAAAGCCTTTAGGAGTTTGTACAAATCTACATCTTCCAAATCTACATCTTCTGGGCGTACTTTATTGAGTGATTTGAGTTCTGAAATAATATTTCCACGTCTTTCTCTAGCCAAAGAATCATCTTCCAAATTAGAAAGCTGTTGAATAACAGGACGAAAACGCTTGTATTCCAAAAGCTGCTGGATAAGTTCTTTTCTTGGGTCAATAATATTTCCTTCTTCATCGACTTGCTCACGAGGCAAAAGCATTTTTGCTTTTATTTGCATAAGCGTTGCTGCCACTACAATAAATTCACTCGCAAGTTCGATATTCATTTTTTCTAGCGCACGAATGTACTCCAAAAAATCAGTCGTTACTTTGGTAATCGGAATATCATAAATGTCTAATTCGTCCCTCTCAATAAAGAAAAGTAACAAATCAAAAGCTCCTTCAAAAACGGGTATTTTTATTTCGTACATTTTATTTGAATTACGAATTACGGATTAAAAATTACGAGTTTTTTGAGTGTAATTTTACTTTTTGTAATTCCTTAAAAACTATTTTTGCTCAATTAATATTTATAAAATTCAACACTTTTTCCATTCTACTGGCAACTTCTATGTTGCTTTCTGCTCTAACAACTAACCATCTTTGTTGCTCAATTAGAAGCCTCATCATATCTTCATTGAGGTCGTATTGTGAAATATATTTTGCAACTATATTATTAAATTTTAAAATAGTATTATACAAAATATCTTCATCTATATTTTCTTCAAAAATTTGAATTGAATTTATTAAATCCTCTTTGTCTTGTTTTGATAGCATAACTTAAATTTCCTTATTTCTCTCAATAAATAATTTTTCTCGTTCTACTTCTGCTTTTAGTTCTTCTTCGGTAGGCAAATAGAGCATGTATTTTGAGGCGAAAAGATGTTTATTTTCACTCAAAACAGAATATTTTACAATCGTTTGGTCTTTATCAGTACACAAAATTAGTCCAATAGTTGGATTATCGTCTTCGGATTTGTATTTATCTTCATACAAACGAACATACATATCCATTTGTCCAATATCTTGATGCGAAAGTTCGGCAACCTTCAAATCTATAAGTACAAAACATTTGAGCAGATAATTATAAAATACCAAATCTACATAAAAATGCTTTGTTTCTGTACTAATTCGTTTCTGACGAGCTACAAAAGCAAAACCTTTTCCAAGTTCTAATAAAAACTCATTGAGTTTGTCGATAAGAGTTTCCTCTAATTCAGATTCTAAATAGTTGCTGTTGTCTTTGAGTTGTAGAAACTCTAAAATATAAGGGTCTTTTAGGAAATCTTCTGGCGCAAGTTGTTTCGTTTTTTCTCGCATTTCATTCATTACTTCATTTCTATCAGAAGATGAAAGTAATCTTTCATAATACAAAGAATTAATTTGACGGTTCAACGCTCTTGTACTCCAATTATTTGCAACTGTTTCTTCTATATAAAATTGTATTGCTTTTGGATTTTCTAAGCGCAATAAATGACGATAATGTGTCCAACTCAATTCGTGACGCAGTGCGTCACGAATTGGAAAAAGTAGATAAAAATTTTTCATTCTCAACAAATTACTTCTATCAAACCCACCTCCAAACTCTTCTTTGAGTTTTAAAGCTAATTCTTTCATTTGTGATTTTCCATATTCTGCACGATGTTTTCCCTCTTGCTCTTCTTCTATAATATGTTTTCCTACTAGCCAGTAGGTTTCTATGATAGCAAAATTAATTGTTTTGGCTACTTTTTGTTTGGAATCAAGAATTATTTGACGAATGGATTGGTAAAATATATCGTTCATAGAGATTAATCATAAAGTTTAGACTACAAATTACAAAAAAATCAAAAGAGAACAGAATCAGAGTTTATCCATTTCTGTTCTCTGTTTTAAAATCTCTAAAGAAAAATTAAAACTCCAAATCTTCATCATCAAATACTAATTTTTCATCACATTCAAAGCAAAAAAGTTCGGTCGGAGTATCATCTTCTACCAACATTGATTCTTGAAAGACAAGTTTTCCATCTTCTGCCGAAAACAAATCAAAATGATTGGGTTTGGTTACAAATTCGTTGCTTCCACACGATTCACAAATATATTTTTCTGTTGCCATAGTTGTTAATAGAATGTTTTATTGTTTTTTCCACACGCTAAAGCGTATAGTACATTTTTGCACACTAAAGTATATGCTACATAAATAGCCTACAAGTTTCAAATTTACATACAAAAAAGCGTATTGCAGTAAATTACAATACGCTTTTTTGTATTTTTTCATAAATCGTTTGTAAGGATACAAACAATGGTAGATTTTTTAGTTTTGAATGATAAGTTTTCTATCAAAAACCTGATTTCCAATCTTAATTTTGATATTATATATTCCATTTTGGAATGAATCAATATTCCAGTTAATTTTTTGTTTTCCTGTTTGATAAACTTCTTTACTTACTTCATGTTTTTCTAAAGTTTGAAGGTTATACATGATAATTTCTACTTCTGATTTTTCTTTTAGATAAAAATCAATATTCACAAATTCAGATGTAGGGTTAGGGAAAATATTTATCAAAATTTCTTTTACTTCTTTTACCTCTTTTTCAATTATTTCTTTTTTAAGTGTAATAATAATTACGCCATTTTTTCCTCTAGAACCACAAAGAGCTGTTGCTGCTGAATCTTTTAGTACAGTAATTGATTCAATATTTTTTGAATTAATTTTATTAAAAATAGAATCATTTTCTTGTGGAACTCCATCTATTATATACCAAGGTTGAGTGCTTTGCCTAAACGGCTTTTGAGAACGTATTACAACTTTTGTTGTTTTGGTTGTATCTTCTAAATTTGCTTTAGTAGAACGTTTATTAACTTGAAAACAGGCTAAACTTCCTGAAAGAGCTTGTGTAATATCCTGTCTATCTGTTCTATCTACTTGCCCAAAAGCTAAACTTTTTTGTACTACAACAAAAAACAAAACAGAAATTACAACGATGATTTGATAGATTTTTTTCATATTGATAAATTGATTTTTAAGATAATTTGTATTTCATTCTTAAACTGTACGCACAAAAAAAGCGAATTGCAGCAAGGCAATTCGCTTTTTGTATGACAATTAAATAAATTCGTAATTTTTAATTAGCTACGCTGATTATTTCGTAATTCGTAATTGTTTCTTATCTTCTAGTCTTAATATTTGCAATCGAATCAATTCTTTTTTGAGCAATCTGAATTGCTACATCTTGTGCATTTTTATTTTCAGAAGCCGAAGTAGTAATAACTTCCAAACACATATCATAAAGCTCTTCTGTTTTTTTGTAAACCCATTCACTAGAAAGCGATGCAAACTCTGAATAAACATTAATGACACCACCTGCATTAATCAAGAAATCTGGAACATAAATAATTCCACGCTCCAAACACGCATTTCCATGAATGGTTTCATTTTTAAGCTGATTGTTGGCACAACCTGCAATAATTTGACATTTCAAACGGCTCAATGTTTCGTCATTAATGGTTGCTCCTAAAGCACATGGCGCATAAATATCTACATCTAAATCATAAATTTCTTCAAGCCCTACAACTTCTACCTTATATTTATCAGCAATTTCTTTCAAACGGTCTTCATACACATCGGTAACATAAATTTTTGCACCTTCTTTTAACAAATGTTCGATGATATATTCTCCTACATGACCTACGCCTTGTACCGAAACTTTTTTGCCCTCCAAACTATCACTTCCATACATTTTTTTGGCTGCTGCTTTCATTCCCATATACGTACCCAAGGCAGTAAAAGGCGAAGGGTCGCCCGAGCCACCACGGCTTTGGTCTAGCCCCGTTACGTGTTTGGTTTCCATTGCAATATAATCCATATCAATCGTGGACATTCCTACATCTTCGGCAGTGATATATTTTCCATTAAGGCTTTCTACAAACTTTCCAAAACGACGCAATAGGGCTTCATTTTTTTGAGTACGAGCATCGCCAATAATAACAGCTTTTCCACCACCTAGATTAAGTCCAGCGATAGAATTTTTATAAGACATGCCACGAGAAAGACGAAGCGCATCAGTTACAGCTTCTGTACTACTTGCATAATTCCACATTCTAGTTCCTCCTAAAGCAGGCCCTAAAATGGTAGAGTGAATACCAATAATGGCACGAAGACCAGAGTGTTTGTCTTGACAAAAAACGAGGTTTTCGTGTCCCATTTTTTGCATAATTTCCATTACAGAATCATTTGTCGGAGTTGTGAGTGTTTGTATCATAGTTGAAAAGGAAAAAGGAGGTGTATTTGTGTTTTTTTGTTTTTTTCAGACGAATTAAATAAGGTAGTTTGCATTATTTATTCTATCAAACCAAATATTATTTTGAAGTCTGTTTTTTAATAGAATTTTATTTGCAAAGTGTTTTTTTTGACTCTTTGTTTACAAAAATATAATAATAATTGAAAAAACTGCTATTTCATTGATAGTCAGTTGCTAACAGATGTAATTTTTATAAAAAAAATATTTCAAAAAAAAGACATATTTCAAAATAATAATTCACAAAACAAAATCATTACATTACAAAAAACTGAAAAACAAAAAAAAATCAATATAAAATTTTTATACAAAAATCTATAATAAATTTTATTTTTTTTTATACAGTTAATCTTTCTGATACATTTTGCGTTATTTTGTTTTTACTTAAAAAAAAAATAGTTTAGAAATTTTCATGGATTCACTCACACAAATTGTATTAGGAGCAGCTGTTGGCGAACTTATCGCAGGGCGCAAAATAGGAAATCAAGCTATGCTTTGGGGTGCAGTTGCAGGCACAATTCCAGATTTAGATGTTTTAGCAAATCCTTTTTTGGATATTGTACAAGAGTTGCGTTGGCATCGAAGTTTTATGCACTCTATTTTGTTTGCTTTTATGGCTGCGCCACTTTTGGGTTGGCTTTTTAATGTTTTGGGAACAAAATATAAACTCAAATTTTTGTCAGAAATGAGTTTTTGGAGATGGACACATTTATTTTTTTGGGGAATGATTACGCACTCTTGGTTAGATATTTTTACTACTTGGGGAACAAAAATATTTTATCCCTTTTCAGAACATGGTTATGCTCTCAAAACGGTTTTTGTAGTTGATTTTTTCTATACGATTCCTTTCCTTGTTTTACTTCTTTGGGCTAGATTTCTTCCAGTTTTTAAAAAAAATTCTTATAGCAAATCTTATAATACCAAACGTGCTTTTTTGGTTTGGTTTGGTGTAGGAATGTCTTCTTTTTATTTGTTGATGGGAGTAATTAATCAGCAGCGAGTAAATCCTATTTTTGAAGAAAACCTAAAGGCTCAAAATGTTGATTATCTTCGTTATGACACCAAAACAACACCTTTGAATATTTTGCTTTGGAATAATATTGTCGAAACTGAAAAGGGTTATTACAGTGGTTATTATTCTGTTTTAGATGATAAAACGGAAATAAAATACCATTATTTTGATAAAAATTGGCAGCTTTTAGACCCTATAAAAGATAAGAAAAAAGTTCAGCAACTCATCGAAGTAACACAAGGATATTATATTGTAGAAAAAAAACAAGGAAAAAACAATACTACTATTTATCAAATAAATGACCTTCGTTTTGGACAACTAGACGGCTGGCAAAATGGAAATGGAGATTTTGTCTTTACCTATTTAATTACAGAAGATAAAAATGGGAATCTATCTTTCGAACAGAAAAGAAACAAATTTGATGAAGGTTTTGAGCTTGTAGGACAGCTTTTTGGGAGAGCATTAGGAAAATAAACACAACCGTCGTTGAGGTCTGAACCCTCAACGAGGTAAAAAATCCTCAACAACGGCTTTATGCCTCGTTGAGGGTTTCGTTAATTATTTATTCTTTCGGCAAAACATTCGAAAACTCAAAAGGAGAAATTACTTCGCCTACTGTTACTTTATAACTTTGATTTTGGCTTTGCTCTATTCGCATAAAAAATGTCATTGTTTCATCAAAATATTCCCACGTAGTGAGTTTGTTTGCATTTGTTTTGGCTGTTAGTTCGTGCTTCCAACCTATTTTTGTGTTTTCTCTAAAATAATCTATTTCTTGATAATTGAGTACCGATGGAGGACGTAAATTTGTCTGAATTTCGTCTTCCAATTCTCTATCAATGGAATGAATATTTACTTTGCGTCCCAAAATAGTATGTAATTGCGTGCCTTCATTTCTCATATACAAATGAAGTGTTTCGCTTTCATTGACCAAACGAAACTCTTTTCCACTATTTCCATTATCCCAATCATATTGCCATTCTTGGACGGTTTCCCATGTTGTCAAATCAAAATCTACCAAAAAACCCGCTTTTATATTGATGATACTCAATCGCATGGGGTCAGCTTCTGGAGTATCCAAAATACGTGGAACAATCGGACGCATTTTAGAGCTATTTTGTTTTTCTAAGTTATTATTACTTTGTGCATTTTGTCCTTTTTTCTGTAAATCATAGGGCGTTCGGAGCATAAATCTAGAGCCTCTAGCAGACGATGAAATAGCACTTGCTGTTGTCGGATTTTTTAATCCATAACGATATTTTACAAGTACATGACGAAGGGTTTGATTAGCTACTTTATTGTTATGCGCTTCTATCATCGAAGGGATTCTGAATAAATCTATAAACCACCAAATCCCAAAACCACCAAAAGTAAACCAATACAAAAACTGTAAAATCCATTGATTGAGATAGGCATAATGTGTTCCAAAAACCAGCAAATTTAGAATATATGCAATAGAAGTGGTACGTGCTTGTCGGTTATATTCTTCAAAAAATTCTCTTTGTGCTTCTTGTGGTAATTCGGAAAGTTGAGCAGTAACAGCATACGGAAGCTCACGAGTGAGTGAAGGTGGTAATATTAGATTTCCCATTTAATTAAAATATTGACTTAATGTTTTTATTTTTTTAGCATATATGCTTTCATTATAACTTACGTAAAAATCTCTTAAAGGATTATAGAAAAAGGTTGATTTAGGAATATTTAGTGATTATAAATTTTGTTTCTTATCTTTCATTCCCTAACTTTTAGTTTCTAATTAAATTTACTTTTTTCTATAATTCTTTGTTTCAATTTCAATTCTAATTTTAATGCTTTTGGAAATAAAATTTTATTTTCTATGGCTGCATGTATTTTTAATTCTTGTTCAAAATCCTTTAATTCTGCATATAATACTTTTATCAAAAGAGGTGTTTTTTTATCAATTTTGTAATTATCTGTTAGCTCTCTAATTCCTTTCATTTCATCATCATCTTGTTGGTGCTGGCACAAAAAACGAGAAATAGAATTTTTTTTCATCGGATAAAATACTTTTGTAATCGGTATTTTTTGATAAAACGCATTGTCTAAAAGGCTAATGTAATCGAAGAGAGCATCTTCTTCTTCAAAAATATGATGAATAAAATCTTCTGAAAATAATGGAAAAGCGATTTTGAGGTCTTCCATAATTGTTTTATATTTTTCAGTAAAACCAACTGTATTACAATCAGCAACTAATTTTGACATATATGGCAAATTATGGCGCATAAAAATGCGATGCGAGTGTTTCAAATATTCAATGACCAACTCAATAGGATAAGAAGATATCGTTTGATGTATCGTTTCTGATAAATCATTTTTTTTCTTATCAACTGCCAACTCCAACTGTTTTAGTAATAATTTGGCATTGATTCCCTTTTCTCTACATATTTGAGCCAAATTTTGATGTGTATGATTATAAAAATCTATTCCAAAGTGATGTAATACAGCAGCATAAACATAATTTTTGGAAACCAAATCAGTTATATTTTCATTCATTTTTTTCATACACTTTAATTTGATTTTTGTTTGAATAAAATTTCTATATCCACAAAAGTATATATTTTCAGACAAAAAAAGCCCTTTATCAGATTATATCGCAAAGCAAAAAGCTAGACTTGTTGTATTCAATTTAGTCAAAACATTAAAAAAATAAAACCCAGAAGCCAATAAAAAAACAAAAATCCTACTTTTTGCAAAAAAAGTACAATAAAATAGTTAAAGGAGTCTTAATATTTGGTAGTGTTTATAAAATAATTGTAAATTGCAGAATGATTTATAAGAAAACTATGCAAAAATTAGTTCCCTTATTAAATAAAAATACTCAATAAAGGCTTTATATTGGAAAAAATATTTCTGATATAACTTTTATAAAAATTATTTTAAGTAGAAATGCTTTCCATAATTAACATAAAAATCTGCTCACAAAAAATATTCTCAAGGATTTATTTATTTGATTTAAGTAATACTTTTATCAAAAAATAAATGGTTTGGTTACTCATAAAAAAAATAGTCTTTGTCATTAAGCAATCGGCTTTCTTACAAATTTATGAAAATATAGTTTCCCTTTGTTATGTAAATAACAGCTCTATTCGAAATAAACTATTTATTTTATGCCTTACATTTCTATTATTTTCTCATGGAATCGACTAATTATTCAAAGATATTATTTTATTATGCCTTAGAGTATCATAAAATAATACGATTTATCTCTTGCTTTTTTATATTATTTGCTTTTTTAGCACAAAAAAATAACGCTACTGCACAAAAAAATAAGAACAACAATCAAAGTGATTTTAAAACTATCACTATTCCTAACTTACTGATTCTTCCTACAAATAATAACAAAACTAAACAAGTAGCTACAAAAGAAGAAGCTACCAAAGACAAAAAAACAGATTCTTTAGCACTACGTTTGTCTATTGCCAAGACAGATTCGATAGATGCTTTTGGCAAATCTACGACTATAGATTCTGCCTTGCTTATGTCAGCTTCTGAAAATGGAAATATTAATATTGATTCTGTAACAGGAATTAGTTCAGCCTCCTCAAAAAATTCAAATCTTGTCAATAAGAATGCCCCTTCTATTGGTGGAGATAATTATGATGAAGAAAATTTTCGCCCTGCCAATGCTACTCTCTTAAATCTTTCAGATACAACTATGCTGCGCCTTAGTACGCTCGGTGGGAGCTGGGGTTACTCACTTTTTTTGGACACCCTTTCTATTAGTATGAATGCCCGAAAAAGTTTGTTTAGAGAAGATACAAGCAATTATGATAATGTAAAGATGAACAATATCGTTTTGATTTCTGAAGAAATTGCGATTGATTGTGTTTGGATTACGATGCGTCAGTATTATAAAGTTTGGAACTCTAATTCGGTAAATCCTTATGGAATTGATGCTTCTAAATTTAAGGATACTGTTCATATAGCTCTTTATGATTCGGCAAAACAACAATATTGGTCGCCACCGATGGCAAGCAACAGAATCAATTCTAATTTTGGTTACCGTCGTTATCGTTGGCATCACGGAACAGATTTGGATTTGGATACTGGCGACCCTATCTATGCTGTTTTTGATGGAATTATTAGAGTAAAAAAATACAGTAGAGGATTCGGAAATCATATTGTGATACGGCACAATAACGGTCTTGAAACAGTTTATGGACACCTTAGCGCAACCGATGTAGAAGTTGGTGATAATGTAAAGGCTGGTCAGATGATTGGAAAAGGAGGAAGTACAGGACGAAGTACAGGACCTCATTTGCATTTTGAGATGCGTTATGAAGGAAATTCAATAGACCCAGCAACAATTTTTGATTTTGAAAAAAATGAAATCAAATTAAAAGATTTTGAACTTACAGCTCTCAATTTCAAACATTTGGGCGCACGAGTAAACAGCACACACACGCATGAAGACGAAGGTGAAGATGATGTAAATGAAACTCAAACTCCTGTTAGAAAAGTTGTTTATCATAAAATAAAATATGGAGATTCGTTGTGGAAAATTAGTCGTCAGTATGGGGTTACTGTTTCTTCAATTTGTAAGCTAAATAAAATAAGTACACGTTCGAATTTAAAACTAGGAAGACGTTTGAGAGTTCGTTAGATAGTGATAAGTTATTAATGGTAAGTGAATGAAAAAAAGCCCTCAAGAACATCTAGTTTTTGAAGGCTTTTTTTATGAGAAAAAACTCAACTTACACTATTTTTCCTGTTCTGTTAAAGTAGAAATAGTTAATAGGATTATATGTATGTATTTAACTTGCTTTTTCAAAAAAACATGTTTTTTTTTTGAAATATCGTTATAGTTAATTGCTTTTTTTTAGAATAATATTTCTTTTTATTTTGCAATATAAATAACTGAATTGGCTAGGTTATGCAAATAATACATACTTTGAAAAATAAGATTATATAAAGATTTTTACGCATCTGGTTTTGTTTTCCGATTTATAAATAGATACATTTGCAATCGCTTAGGCAAAGTTTTATTTTATCAAATCAATAATTAAAAACAAAATGAAAAAAACATTCAAATTATTTATGCTAATACTACTTACTTTAGTTAGTAATACTATTTTTGGGCAGGAAGTCAAAATAGACAGACCTGACCAAGTGGAAGTAGGAGTTCCTACTGAATTTACATTAAAATTTATTCCTTTATCCCCTCTACCTAGTGGGGCTACTTCTTATAAAATAGTACAGTGGAATATGTACAGTCCAGACTCTCCTGCTGCTGGGATAGTGGGTTTTACAGGGGTTTCTTCTAACATAAATGGAACTGTCTATGATGATTATGGAAGTGATTTGCCTAGTGAAAAGTCATATTCTTTTCAATGGGGAGATAATGGAAATGACAATGGTACCATAATGGCAAAGGCGTATGTCAAATACTATAATTCAAATGGAAACTTAGTAGAAGATGAAGTTGTATCTTCTCCCTCAGAACAAGTTAGAATACTTACCATCAAAACTCCTTCTTTCTCTGGAGCAAATAGTGTTGTAAACTGTTCTCAAACTAATTTTACCCAAACGGTATCAGCAGGAAGTGCGAATAATTTTTCTTGGACTATTACAGGTGGTAGTGGAGATGGTACTATCGTTTCAGGAAATGGAACAGCAACAGCAACCATAAAACCACCTCTTACAGGAGATTTTCAAATAAACGTAGTAGCAAAACGCACTAGCTCACATCCCAACTATTCTAGAACAGGAGGCAAAGGCTTTTCTCGTAGGGCTCGTACAGCAGATTATACAGTAGTACCAATTTCAGTAAGTGGAGTATCTAGTGTCCCTAACTTTGTATGTAAAGGAGAAGGACGCAGATTTGAAATGCCTGATGATGGTTATATTTCTTCTGTTGTTTGGAATAGTCCTAATGCTACAGTAAACCATGTAAATACAGTTTCAGGAAAAAGAATATATGAATTATATACCAATAGTTCTGCTTCTGTTGGCAGTTATGTACAAGCAACAGCTACTGTTACTTTTCAAGGAGGTTGTGTAGCCACTACTTCAACTAAAAGCTTTATCGTTTATTCATCAGAAGCACCTCCTACACCTAATGGTTATATCTATTTGATACCAATGAGTGGAAATGTCTGTAACCCAGAAGGATTTGAAGTTCGTTTTAGTAGCTCTTACAACAATGGAAAAGTAACTATTACACCTGCATTTATACCTCCTCATGCTCCTAATCGTGCATATAGTTTCAAAGTTTGTTATACCAATCCATGTTCGGGACAGCAAGTGTGTAAAAACTTTACAGCTTATCCTCCTAGACCTTGTATAGACGATTTTAAACGAACAACAGAAGAAGTTAATTTTACTATTTCTCCCAATCCAAACCAAGGGAAGTTTGTTATTTCCTTTGCTAAAATTCAATCAGGACAATATAGTATCTATGATTTGAATGGAGTGATTGTAGATGAAGAAACATTTAAAGCAACAGAAAAGCTACCTATTTTCATTAAGAAGGCTATTCAAAAAGGTAGTTATGTTGTTAGAATAATTACTGAAAATTTTTACGATTACCAAACCCTAATTATTGAATAATTATGTCAAAAAAAATCATATTACTTTGCTTATTTTTGAGTTATTCATTTTTTAGCGTAGCTCAAAGAGATACTACATGGCAAGTGGGAGTCATAACTGCCCCTAGTTTGTATTGGAAATACAATTCTTTTGAATTTAATACAAATGGAATGAAGGCTATTTCTCCTGATTTTCCTAATTCGTTTATATGGGGAATTACTCTACAGAAGCCATTAACAGACAGATGGAACTTTAAAACTGGCATAGAATACTCTACGCAGTCCCAAAAGTTTATTGGTTCTAGTGGTTCTAGTGAATCTACAGATACAGGTATTATTACCTACTCATATAATGCAGACCATACTTTAGATATAGGTTATTTATCTATTCCTTTGCAGTTTTCTTATCAAATTCCGATAGGAACAAGAGAAAAATGGAGTTTTTTTACAGCACAGGGTTTACAAATTTCTATACTTACCAATTACTATGGTAAATCAGAGAACTATTTCCTTGAACCTTGGACTAGAGAAAGGATTGAGTTAGCAGGTATTATTGTATATAAACCAAATGAAGTTTATACTTTATCGTACTATTCAAATTTTGATGATAAACTTCGTTTTTTTGATGATAATACTTCAGCTTATCGAAGATTTGTATTAGGCTATTCTAGTAGTTATGGTTTTCAGCGTAAGCTAGGAGAGCGTTTTACAACTTCTTTAGCAGTTCGTTTTGATTTTGACTTTACCAATTCAGATAATGTAAATGGTATGTTAAACTACAATACAACTGGATTACCTTCATTTGATAAAACGGATTTTAGTAAAGAGAGCCGCCCAGTTTCTCATAATATTCGTTTAGGCTTAGGGCTAGGAGTGCGTTATAGTTTTGGTTTTAAGAAAAGAAAGCCAAAAGCAATTATCGAAGCTATTGAAGAGTAAATAGAAACTATTCAACAATCAAAAAGCCTTCAAAAATTTATAGTTTTTGAAGGCTTTTTTGAAAAAAATGATAATTTACCTAAGAAAACTTCTCAATCAGCTCGTCAATAGACATCATTTGCTGCGAACCTTCCACCATATTTTTGACGGCTAACTGCCCTGTTTTGATTTCATTCTCTCCCACAATTACACAAAAAGGAATATTTCTTTTATTGACATAATTAAATTGCTTCTTCATATTCTTATTTTCTGTATAAATTTCGGTAGCAATATTTCTGTCTCTAAGCCTTCTTACCAGTGGCAAACTCCAAATTCTTGCAGATTCATCAAAAGCCAAAAAGATAATTTTGGTAGATTCTGAAATTTCTTTTGGAAACAAATCCAAATCTTCCAAAACATCATAAATACGTTCTATTCCAAACGAAATTCCTACTCCAGAGTGTCCTTTTAATCCAAAAATACCAGTTAGGTCATCATAACGACCTCCACCACCAATACTTCCCATCTCGGCTTCGTCTGCTTTTATTTCATAAATACAGCCTGTATAATAGCCCAAACCTCGTGCAAGAGTTGGGTCAATTTCCAAATTATTTACAAACGGAATGCCTTGTAAGAATTGTTGTACTTGTTCTAATTCTGTAATTCCAGCTTCTCCTGCTTGATTTCCACTAAAGAAAGATTTTAAGTATTCTAATTTTTCTTGATTAAAACTTGTGTTTTTATTTGTTAGATAATCTATAAATTCACTTATTTTAGAAACTGCATCTTCTGTAAGTTCTCTTTCTGTAAGTTCTTTGGCTACACCTTCCCAACCAATTTTGTCTAGCTTATCAATAGCAACGGTAATATCAGTCATTTTCTCTGGAAAACCAACTACTTCAGAAAGCCCTTGCAATATTTTTCTACTATTGAGTTTGATAGTAACTTTTAGATTCAATTTCTGAAAAATCTCATCAGCCATTTGTAATAATTCGGCTTCATTAATTAAAGAATCTGAACCCACAACATCGGCATCACATTGATAAAACTCACGATAACGCCCTTTTTGAGGACGGTCTGCACGCCAAACAGGTTGAATCTGAAATCTACGAAACGGAAAAGTAATTTCGCTTTGGTGCTGAACCACATAACGAGCAAAGGGAACTGTCAAATCATAACGCAAGCCTCGTTTGCTAACTTTTGTCGTAATTTCTTTGTAGTCTAGTTCTTCTACTTTTTTCTGACTATCTTTTTTGCGTACATCTTTCAAAAAATCGCCTGAATTGAGAACTCTAAAAAGAAGTTGGTCGCCTTCATCGCCATACTTTCCTGTCAAAGAATCTAGGTTTTCCATGGTAGGCGTTTCTAAAGGCAAGAAACCATATTTTATAAATACTTTTTTTATAGAATCAAAAAGCCATTGACGTTTGAGCATTTGTTCGGGCGAAAAATCACGCATTCCTTGTGGAACAGAAGGTTTTTTCATAATAAAATTATCTTTTTTATCTTTTTATAATCATTGTTGATTTTGAAATAAAACCATCGGTTGATTTTTTTATTTTTTATCTGACAAAAATACAAAAAAAAGGCATTTTCATAAATTATTTATGAAAATGCCTTATAATTTCTATTAAAATTTTTATTTGTTTAGAATCCTTCTACTGTAATTTCGGCAAAAATAATTCCTGTTTCGTTTTCACTGGTATCTTTAAATTTTGCATATACTCTTTTATAACCTTGTCCTGTTGTCAGAACCCAGTCTATTTTTTTATTATATTCTTGCCAATATGCTCCATCGTCAAATTTGGGTGAATTAGAAACCATTATATAATTTGCTTTACGAGCATTGAAAAGAAGCGTTATTTGATTGTCTTTTACACGAGTTTCTCCTCCTTCAATTCTGATAATACCTGGTTGTGGTGGTTCTGTGTCTAATAAGATTTGAGAACTAGCTACAAATGATTGATTTCCAGCTTCATCTCTAAATTTTATATAGACTGTTTTATATCCATCTGCTCCTGATATTGTCCAATTAGATGCTTCTTTGTATTCTTGCCAACGTGCAGGAGGAGGAAATCTACTTAGGTTACTAATCATCATGTGTGATGCACCTTCTGCCATTATTTCCAGTTTTACGTGGTGGTCATTTGTATAAGGTTCACTACTATTGATGATTACTTCTTCTCCAAAAGGAGCTTGTCTGTCCAAAATAATACTTGCACTGATTGGCTCTGTTTGATTTCCAGATTTATCTCCAAATTGTACCCAAACCTTATTTTCTCCGTCTTCACCACTTAAAATATGATTCATAACGATAGGTCTAAAACGCTGCCAAGCAGCACTATCCATTGATTGATTTTTTCCGATACGCATTTCATATGCTCCTTTCGCACGCAGTTGAAGGGTTACATATTTATTTATATTGGTTGTGTATTTTGCTTTTTTGTTTATGGTTATTTCTCCTTGTGTTGGTGCTGTACGGTCAAGTCCAATTCTATCATAAGCAATTTCGGAAATATTACCAACACCATCTCTATAACGAACAAAGACAAATTTAATTCCGTCTTCTCCTACCAAAGTAAATTGTTTTGAAGTAGTATAAGATTCCCAATTTGCACCTGGAAAGTCAATACGACTAGAAATCATCATGTGTGTTGCTCCTTGCGCATTAAGAGTAAGCCCTACGGTTTGTACATTTGTTCCATTATCTCCATCATTAATTTTGACTTCTCCAACAATAGGAGGCACACGGTCAAGAAGGATTTTTTGAGAAACCACTTCAGATATATTCCCTGCTTCATCTCTAAAACGAGCAAATATCTCTTTCATTCCATCATCACCTGGTAAGGTAAAAGGGACATTTTTTCCAGCTTGATAATTAATCCAACGACTACCACTAAAAGTTGATTCCATACCTAGTTGCATCATAACAGCACCATTTGCTTTTGCTTGTAAGAGTACTGTTTTGTTAGGATTATTAGTAATGCTATCACCTTTATTAATTCTAATTTTTGGGTCTTGAGGTGCTACTCTGTCTAGTACTATTTCTGTACTGATGGCTGGTGTTTCATTTCCTGCAGCATCTTTGAATTTGGCATAAACTACTTTTTTTCCATCTTCTCCTTCTAATTTCCAGCCTTTTATTTCTTTTTCATATTTTTGCCATTTTCCTCCTTCAAATTGTTCTGATTTTCCTAGCATTACTTCGTTTGCTCCTCGTGCAAATAAATTAACAGCAACAGACGTGCTTTGCACATATTTTGCTCTTTTTTCGATGGCTATTCGTGTATCTAATGGTGCAGTGAGGTCTAATGTTACTTTATCTGAAACAGGTTTGGATACATTTCCAGCTCTATCTCTAAACTTAACATAGACTCTTTTTTCTCCATCTCCTACGGCAAGTTTCCAGTCTTCTACTTTATTTCTATAAATTTCCCAACGTCCTTCGAAGAAATTTTCAGTATTACTAACCATCATATAACGAGCATCATCTCCTTCTACTGCAAGTTCTAAATTTACAAAGCCTTCTTTATTATTGGTTACTCCTTGTATTCCTTCTTTAGAAATAATTTTAATTTTTCCTCCTGTTGGTTGCCCTTGGTCAAGAATAATTTTGTCTGATTTTATTTTTGTTTCATTTCCTGCTTGATCTCTAAATTTGACATAAACTATTTTTTCTCCATCAATTACATCAAAAGTCCAACTAGGTAATAAATAGCGATATGGTCGCCACTCTGCACCTTGCAAATCAGGATTATTACTAATCATCATCTCGGAAGCACCAATCGCAGAAAGGCGAACATTTACATTATGGCTTTTTGTATAACGATTTCCACCATTTACCAATATTCTGGGCATAGAAGGAGCTTCTAAATCTAAAATAATACGTGCATAAGCAGGCTTGGACTGATTTCCCATTTCATCTCTAAACTTAACAGCTACTACCTGTGGTCCTTGTTGAGCAGGAAGTTCAAAATCTATTTCTTTTTCGTAAGGAATCCAAGTTCCTAGCGACTGAATAGAAATATCACTTGCCCCTTGAGCATTGAAATGTAGTTTTACATTGCGAGAGGTTGTAAATCTTGCTCCATTATTTATTTCAAACTTTCCTTTTGGAGGAGTTTGGTCTACAATAATTGTATCAATGGCACTTTCAGAAATATTTCCTGCATAATCTCTAAAACGAGCATATACATGCTTACTTCCTTCTCCTCCTGTCAGTGGCCAACCTTGTATTGTTTCTTTGTAGGGATACCAACGAGGCGTATCTTGAAAATCACTTCTATTACTGATTTGCATTTCGTAGGCTTCATCACAATACAACATCAAATACACTTTTCTATCTCTAGCATTTGTATATTCTGCCCCCGAATTGATATTGATTGATTGATTTGTGGGAGGCACACGGTCAAGCTCCACTTGTGCAACTGCAGGGTCAGAAACAAGTGTTCCTGAGCCATCTCTAAATTGTACATAAACTGTTTTTATTCCATCTTCACGAGCATCTAAACGCCATTTTTTTTGTTTTTGAAAGTCCTCCCAACGTGCGCCAATAAAACTAGCATTATTACTAATACGCATTTGACCAGCTCCTTTAGCAAATATTTTTAGGATAACCCTGCCCTCTTTATCATTGCTAATTGAAGCTCCATTATTTACAGTAACAATACCTTGTAAAAGTTGTGCATAGGAAGAATGATGAATAAAAGTAAGAGCAATAAAAATGAAAAATGAAAAGAGGAAAATTTTTATGTTACGCATAATATATAATCAAATTATATTTTAATTATTATTTTAACTTATTTATAACTTTAGTAATACAGACTATTACTTAAAACAAATAGAATTGCAAAAAATAGCACAAAATTAGATACAATAAGGGAATAAATAAATAATTGAATTGAAAGAACTAATAAAATCGGTATCGCAATAAGATGAATCTTTGTTTGAATCTAATGACGATAGACTTTTTATAATTAACGATGCTATTGAATAGCATATTGAAAAATACAGAAAAAAATAAGAAAACACCACAAAATAAGAAAATAGAATTAGATAAATTATCAAAACTTAGTTGCTTTTAGGCTGCTTTTAGTAGGCGTTTAGTTTTTAATTTAGCATTTATTAGTAAAGGTAGGGTTTTATTAGATATTTTTTATTAAAAAAAGCTATTTTACTGATTCATACTCACTTCTATTTATCGAAAACAACTAATAGTGGCAATTATTGTTCCTTTTCAAGAGTTGGGTATCAAAAATATTTTGAACAAAAAATAAAGTTTTAAAAGAATAATTTGAAATTACTCTTCTAAAACTTTACTTTATTTGCTGTTCAAGTTTGATATATAACCTATTCTACCACAAATACTTTTGCATCAATGGTAGGATTGAGTTTTACTTCTTGCACCTCAATTTTGTATGCTCCTTGTGGCGAATTTCCTTCCATTTTGTAAGGAAGTAAAAGATTAGTATTCGGAATTTTACGGTAGTCCTTTACCAACATTTCGCCTTCTGCCGAAACTTCCTTAATCAAAAGCCCTGTTGTTGGGTCAAAATATTGCAAACGCTCACCATATTCTTTGTGCGTAATTTTTATTTCAAAAACAGACTTTTCTTCCACTACTTGCGCTCCCACTAATTCGACAGTATAACCATTTGATTTGTCGTATTGGAAATAAGGATTAATAAATGTTTGTTCTTTTATGCTGTTGGCTTGAGCAGGAGGGAGTTCTTGTGTTCTTCCCTGCATTACCAAATAGGCTTTTTTGCCATTATAAACTTGTTTCATTCCCATTTTGGCAATCTCTAAAGCTACCTTTTGCTGATTTTGAACATATATTTTTTGTTCCATGCTCATTCCTGCAATATTCATGACTTGCTTTTTTTCCATTGAAGTAACTTCATTCCATTTTTTTCCTCCAATTTTGTCTAGGTATTTTTGAATTACTTTATCAGCATTCATTCCTATCAAAATGCGTTGGTCAGCTTGCGCAGCCATTTCACCAAAGGCATCATATACTTGTACGTTTCCGAAAGGCGCAAGTTTTTCTAACAAAATACTTTGGTCGCCTACTGCCACAATCGTAATATTTTCAGGTTTGATATATTTTTTGGCTGCATTTTGAATATCTTCAATAGTCAAAGCATTAATTTTTTGGATATAATTGCTATAAAAATCAGCAGGCAAATCATGTTGAGCAATATTGATAGCAAAATTAGCAACCGTTTGAGGGCTTTCCAAAGAACGAACAAACGAACCAATCGCACTTGCCTTTACTCTATCTAATTCAAGTTGTGTAACAGGCTCATCTTTTATGCGTTTGAGTTCGTACAAAAACTGAACAATAGCACTATCTGTAACTTCATTACGCACACTTGCAGACATTTTGAAAGAAGACGAAAGCTCATCTGGTCTTAATGAAGAATATGCTCCATAGGTATAGGCTTTATCTTCACGAAGATTTTGAATAAGCCTTGCACCAAAGCCACTATTTCCCAAAATTCCGTTCATAAGTCTTGCAGCTACATAATCATCACTACCCAATGGATAAAGAACAGGATAAGTAACATTAATAACTGTTTGAACAGCACCAGCACGGTTTGAGATTGCGACTTGTGGTTTTTCGACAGCTTTTGGGGTATCATATTTTGTAGTAGGAACATCTTTTTTCTCCCATTTTGCAAAATATTTTTCGGCTTGTTTTTTGGCTTCTTCTAGTGTAATATCACCTACAATCGCCAAATAAGAAACATTTGGACGGAAATACGCTTGATGAAAATCTTTCAAATCTTCATTTTTTACAGCATTAAGCGTTGTTTCGGTTTCTACTTCGCCGTAAGGGTGATTATTTCCATAATTTACTTTTGCCACAACATTATTTGCAATCTGCTCTGGGCTAGAAGGCAAAGATTGAAGATTAGAAAGCGATTCTTTGCGTACTTTTGTTAGTTCTTCATCTAAAAAAGAAGGATTATAAAGAACATCTGAAAAAAGAACAAGCAAATTATCTGAATGGCGTTTTAAAGAAGAAGCATAAATTCCTCTTGAATAAGTCGTTAGATTTGCTCCCATAAAGTCAATCTCTTCATCTAACTTTTCTTTAGTACGTGTTTCTGTTCCACGACGAAGCATAGAGCCAAACATAGTAAGCATTCCGACACGCTTTCCTTCCATAATTGGGTCATAATCAACAACCAAAGAATAAGAAACTTGTGGAAGTTTGTGATTTTCGACTACAAACACTTCCAATCCATTATCAAGTGTAAAAGATTGTGATTTTGCAATTTCTACTTTGCGAGCCTCTCCTGCTTCTGGAGCTTTACTTCGGTCTAGTTTTCCAGTAGAACCAGAAGGAACAGAAGTACATTGAGTAAATAAGAATGCCACCGAAAGGACAATACTTAAAATAAATTTATTTTTCATTTTTATATATTTATGTTGTTGGTAAGGACACCAACAACGGCTATTTAGATTTTTTTTAACACTAAGACACTAAAGAATTACAGAAAAATCAAATTATTATATTACTTCTTATCCTTTAGTTAGGAATAGAAATTAATTAAGAAATTGTTTAAGAATGAGTTTTGTGCGTCTTTTGTTGGTGTCGCTACGCTAAAACACCTACAAAGGCTGGGTTGTTTTTCTTTATAATTGGGTTTACAAATCCAATTATAAAGAAAAATGTGTATTCTCAAACAACTTCTAAGACATTGATTTGACAAATATAAAGAGTCGTTATTTACTGTATTATATTCGTAATCTTTAATTCATAATTGCTTATTTTAAACACAGAGTTTAAAGAGAATGTAGAGGAAATACAAAATATACTCTTAATATAATTAATTGTATTACTTCTGCATTCATACTTCTTACTTTCTTTTGGGTAAATAATGAAGTGTAACTTTGTTTTTAGACACAAGATATTTTTTAGCTGCTGCTTGTATATCTTCTCTTGTTACTTTCATATAATTATCAATTTCAGTATTTATAAGATTTGCATTTCCACCATATACGTGGTTGTTAGCAAGTGTTTCGGCAATTCCTGCAATAGTACCGTTTTGCGTATAAAAACTTGCTTCTAATTGATTTTTGAGTTTTTGAAATTCTCTTTCTTCAATAAGATGTTTTTTTACTTTGTCATATTCTTCATTCATTGCTTTTTCCAAATCTAATGGATTTATTCCCATTGACGCAATTCCGAAAGCAAGGGCAACACTTGGGTTTTGTTCTAAATCTAAAGGAAAAGCACCTACAAAAACAGCTTTTTGTTGTTCATCTTTTACTGATTTTGAAAGTCTTGAACTCTCACCATCTGAAAGAAGTGTAAACAACATTTTGGTAGCATAATAATCGCTTTGCCCACGAGCAGGAACTTTAAAAGCCTGAATAACAGCAGGAAGTTGAATATTATCATAAACAGTATCACGCACTTCCATCATTTGGGCAGGCTCAATAACTTGAGGCTGAACTACAGGTTTTCCTTGTGGAATCCCTCCAAAATATTTTTCTACTAATTTTTTGGCTGTTTCGGTGTCAATATCTCCAGCAATACTTACTACTGCATTGTTTGGAACATAATATTTTTCATAAAAACTTTTGTAGTCATTTTCTTCAGCAGCATCTAAATGCGCCATCGAACCAATTACAGAAGATTTGTAAGGGTGTTTGGTATAAACTCTTTTCATTGTTTCTTCCAAAAGAGAACCATACGGACGGTTGTCGATACGCTGACGACGTTCTTCTTTTACAACTTGTCTTTGCGTTTCGATGCCTGTACTATCCACTTTTGCGTGAAGCATTCTTTCAGATTCTAACCAAAGCCCCAGTTCTAATTGATTTGAAGGCATTACTTCATAATAAAAAGTACGGTCGTAGGTTGTGTTTGCATTATTCATTCCACCAGAGTTTTCGACATAATCATCAAATTCTCCACGTTTGATATTTTTTGAGCCTTCAAAGAGCAAGTGTTCGAAAAAGTGTGCAAAACCTGTACGATTTGGTTCTTCATTTTTTGAGCCTACATGATACAAAACTGTAACAGCAACAAGTGGAACAGAATGGTCTTCGTGCAAAATGACGTGCAAACCATTTTTGAGCGTAAATTCAGTAAATTCAATTTTAGAACCGTCTTTTGTATCTTTAGTATTGCTTGGAATAAAACTTCCAAAGAATAATATGATTAAGACTAAACTAGATAATAAGGATTTTTTCATTTAATAAAAATAAGTTTATAGATTGTGTGTACATAAAAAGTATTTGTACACAAAAGCACCATAGAAGTTGATTAGATAGGTTGTCTTCTAGGGCTTAAAATTACATAAAATTTGAATAAGTCTTTTTTTGATTTGGTTTTTATTGCTTCCAATCCAAATAAACAGGAAATTCTTTACTCATCGTTCCTAATTTTCGTGCAGCTTCGTGACTAATAATAATGACTACATTTTTATTTCTATCAAGGTTCTGAATTTTTCCTATAATTTTTACGGTTACATTTCGTCCTGTACTTTCATTATTAATTGTTATTAATGTTCCTCTTGGCGCAGTTCGATGCGTTCCTACAAGTCTATTACTATTTAAAGTAACATGGCAAACACCTGATTCGGAGTGAGGTTTTCCTTTTTGGTTTTGCGATTTGGAAGCACTTGCAACAATAAACGTTTTTTCTTTTTTTCCTATAATAATTTTTTGCCCTGCTTTTATTTGCCCAGAGGGATTATCATTCCATTTTTTCAAATTTTCTACACTTACTTTATACTTTTGAGAAATAGCATAAAGTGTTTGACCATTTGTTACTGTATGATATTTATTTTGCAACTTATCTTTTTTGTTTGGGTCTTTAGCTTCACTGTACGCATTTGATGGAATGGTATATAAATCTTGATGATTATTTGGATAAGGAATCAATAATTCTTGTCCTGTTTGGATTTGAGTAGAGTAAAGTTCGTTGAGTTCCTTTAGTGTCTTTACATCAGTCTGAAATTTTGAAGCAATCGAAAAAAGTGTTTCACTTGGGCGCACTTTATAGCCTTTTAATTGAGAAATTCTATATGTCGTTTGAGCATGTGGAATATAAATAATTTGATTTACCTTCAATGGATAACGAGCAACTGGATTTAGAGTAATGAGCGTTTCTTTATTTACACCATATTTTCTAGCAATTTTATAAATATCTTCGCCAATGGTTACTTTGTGCTTGATGTACAAATTATTTCCTCTTCGTTCTAAGCCAACAGAATCTTTTTTTGAGGTAAAAGAAGAGAAAGCATACAAAGAAGATGAAGAAAAATAGATAATGACTAAAATTATAACTGGAATAAAGAATTTCATGATAGGAACGTGGGGCGTGGAACGTGGGGTTAGAGAAATATAATTTTTAACCATAGAGAAATAAAGAGTAAAATTAATTGTATTTGTATTACTTCTGACTTCTAAAATCGAACTTCTTACTTTATTAAAAAATGATTACTGATTACTGGTTACTGGTTACTGATTACTGGTTACTGATTACTGGTTACTGGTTACTGGTTACTGGTTACTGGTTACTGGTTACTGGTTACTGGTTACTGATTACTGGTTACTGA
>CAKZOK010000097.1 GCA_937136415.1 uncultured Cytophagales bacterium
ACCATGGACCTCGGTAAGATTCCATAGATGTACGGATGGCTTTATCGAAAGAGGCTTTAAAAATGTATAAAAAGCCCATTTTTTTGGATAATTCGACCATTTTTTCGGCGACTTCAAAGAGAAGTTCTTCATTTTCGATTACACAAGGACCAGCAATAAGGAAAGTTTCTTTTTGTAGGCGTTGGTAGAGTGTCATAATATTGTATTTTTTGGGTTAGAATCAATAATTACAAAAATACAGAAAATAAAAATGACTGGGTTATTAAATTTGATTATAGTTGGCTTACTATTTTTAGAGTACTGGACACTAGATGTATTTGCTGTTCTGTGAGTCACAGAACAGGGAAAAAATAGGAAAGTAGTTTTTGTAAATCAATAGATTTTATTTTAATAAATCTACTATTTTTGTTAATATTGTAATATTTTATATTAAAGTCATTTTTTATATAAAAATTAATTGTGATAAGTTAAAGATTATCATAATTAATTTTTAGGTAAGTTTAGTTTTTTAGAACTGAATCTATTATTTTCTTAGAAATATAATATATCTACAGAATGACTTCTAAAAAAGTAATAAGTTTGTTTGTGAGCAAAAAAGCGCACAAAATGCTTTGTGTAAAACAACCGTAATAACATTTAATATTTAGATAATTTTTTTAATAAAATAAATTTTTGTGAAAAATCAATATTTAGTTAACTTTTCGAATGAGTGTTTTTCTTCTAATACAGATAATTTTCCTTTTATTTATATCGAAATGAAAGAAAAGCGTCCTACTGATAAAGAATTTGATGAATATCTCACAACATTAAATAATCTGTATCTTCAAGATGAAAAATTTACTTTTTTGATGAAATTTACAGGAAAAGGTGGATATTTGAAGTCTGAACACAGAATCAAATTAGGCAACTGGATAAAAAAGAATAAAGAAAGAATGAGTATTCAGTGTAAGGGAGCTGCTTTTGTTACTGATTCTGCCCTTCATAAATTTTTATTGCAAGCAATATTTTCAGTTCAAAAACCTCCTTATGAGTATATTGTAACAAAAGAAGATGAAAAAGCTAAAGAATGGCTCAAAAAACAATTAGAGAAGTAGATTAATAAACCCACAAAAATGCTTCAAATTCGATTAGTTTTTCATGGTATTGCATAGATTTTATGATGGATTTTTTCTTTGTGTGATACTGTTCTTCAAAATATTCATTTTTAAAATTATCATATTTGACAATATAACCATGAAAAAAACGAGCATCAATTAGAGTTTCCAAATTTGGAATATGTCCATTGCTTTTATTTGTATCAATGATTACATAATCTTCTTTGAGTGGACGAAATAGCTTTTCAATGATTTCTTTATAAGAAAAAGAAACTATTTTTTTGGCAAATCTATTTGAAGTTGCTGGTAAGATAAGAGTAAAAGCAATTACATCATGAACCATTCTTGAATGCTGAATATCCAAAATATAATCTTCCTTTATTTCTAAAATAGAAAGCTCTGAAAAATCAATTAATTTTTGTATAGTATCTGTTTTTATATCAAAATGGGTTTCATTATTTTCTTTTTCCAAACGTTCTAAGAGTTCATTTTTTGATAAAATTGTTTCTAATTTATCATCTTTGTAAGCCGTAATTTTTTTATTTAAAGCATTTTCTATCAAAAATTGAGAAAGCTGATGCCCAGCATACCAAAGAGGTAAATTTGCTTCTTGATGAAAAGAAACTTGCAACCAAATTGATTTTTGATATGCAATATGTGATTTTGGAATAGGGCGCAGTGAAAACGGATTTATTTTATCCTGTATTTTATTTGGAAAGGCTGTATTTGTTAGATTTTTTTTGATTGGGCTAAGTGCATTTTGAGCCACAGAAAAATTACTTGTAGAGCATACAAGTAATAAAATAAAGATTTTAAAAAAGAGCTTTTTCATAATTGGTTGTTTTTTATAAAGTAGATTCTAAGGATTTTCAAAACCCTTAGAATCTAAAAAAGTAGGTTTAATTTTCCCACAAATTACTCTCATATTCTATCATATTGGCTTGATAATTTTGGGCTGCCAAAAGTGCCTCACGTTGCTCGTCGTACATATCCACAATATGCTCATCTTGCTCATTTGCATATTTGATAAGATTTCCATTTGCAAGCATCAAATCAAAGGCTTCTTCCAAATTTCGGTGTGCTTGATTGTTTTTTTCATTATAATAAATGGCAGAATTATTATCTCTAAAAAGATTTTGAACCAGTTCTTTGTATGAAAAAGTAGCAATCGTTTTTTCAAGACCTGTCGCAGGATTCATTTCGGCAGGAAGAATAATACTGATAGTCTGAATATCATTAATCATTCTGCTACGAGTTTTGTCAAAAAATATATTTGTTTTGATTTCCAAAGTATAAAACTGATTAGCATAAAATTCTTGATTACTAATTTTTTCTTCTCCTTCTGTTGTCCAATCTTCATTATTATCCCATTGATTACTCCAATTTTGTTCTTGTTCGAAGATAGTTTGTTCTATATCATTATATTGAACATCTTGATTAGGAATTAAAATATTACTCAAAAAATCTTCTTGACTCATACGAGTACGAAGCGAATCGTTTTGATAAGGGCGTATAATTCCGAGTTTTACAGCATCTATAATAAGCCCAGTGATTTCATTTTCTGTTGCAAAAAATGGGCGATTTTGTTTTTCTTTTAATGAAACTCTATGCCAAAGGCTTTTTTGGTACATAATATGAGATTCGTGAACAGGACGAACAGAGTTGTGATTATAGCCATCATCTGCATAATTTCCATATTCTTGAGCATCGGAAAAAGAAGTCATAAAAAGGGAAGAAAATAAAGACACAGAAAGTCCAGTCCACAAAATAGCTTTTGTTGATTTTTTCATGATTATAAAATAATAAGGTTGTTTTTAATGATACAAATACATCAAAATACTAGAGTACTGGACACTAGATGTATTTGCTGTTCTGTGAGTCACAGAACAGGGAAAAACACCGTTCGTTGGTGTTTTAGCGTAGCGACACCAACAACTTTTTAACTCATATCCAGTACTCTATTACAAAACATCACTTTTCTAAATTTTTAATTTTAGCTTCTAAAAGGGAAGAAAAAGTTAATAGACTACATTTTCGCAAGCTAAAGCATACGCTACAAAGAAAAACACTTTTGTAGTTTTGATGCTTATCTAAATTAAATAGTAATTTTTGCATCTTTTTTAGTAGCTTTCGTAAAAATTAGAACAACTAATTATTTTTTCTTTTTATTATCTAAAAAAATCAATGAAAAGTCGCATTATAAACAAACGCCTTCAAAAATTTCGCCTTCGTTTGGACGAAACTATTAAAAATTTGCACAATCTTACTCAAGATATTCAGAGTAAGGAGCTTTCTGGTACAGTAAGCGAACTGCGTCAGCGCATCAATGAGCCGTATATGTTTGTGGTTGTAGGCGAGGTAAAGGCAGGAAAAAGTAGTTTTGTCAATGCACTTTTAGAAACTGAAAAAGATATTTGCAAGGTTGCTCCAGACCCTTGTACGGATACTGTTCAACAGATTTTGTATGCAGAAGAAGAGCAGGTTTTGATTATGAATCCTCATCTAAAAAAGATTCTTTTACCTGTTGAGATTCTCAAAGAAATTGCCATTGTCGATACTCCTGGAACAAATGCTATTTCAGAAGGACACCAAAAAATAACAGAAGATTTTATTCCTTCTTCTGATTTAATTGTTTTTGTTTTTGAGGCTAAAAACCCTTACCGTCAGTCTAGTTGGGACTTTTTTGATTTTATTCATAAAGATTGGCGCAAAAAAATTATTTTTGTTCTTCAGCAAGCTGATTTATTAAATGAAGCTGATTTGAATACAAATATAGAAGGTGTAAGAAAACATGCAGAGAAAAAAGGGCTTTTAGAGCCTCAAATTTTTGCCGTTTCTGCCAAATTGGAAAAAGAAGGAAATCACCAAGCAAGTAATTTTGCAGGAATAAGAGAATATATCAAAGAAAATATTACAGGAGGGCGTGCGCCAATTTTGAAACTCAAAAATAATATTGACACTTCAAGAACAATTCTTTCAAAAATAAAAGAAGGCGTAAACCTTAGAGAAAAACAGTTAGAAGCAGATAATAAATTTAGATTAGATATAACAAAATCACTCAATGAGCAAGAAAGAAAATCATTATATCAAGTTGATGTTTTGATAGAAAATATTTTGGGTGCGTATGAAAATATTACACGAGAAACAGAACAAGAAATTGATAAAGGATTAGGGATTTTTAGTTTGTTTGGCAAGTCTTTTCGTTCAATGCTTTCTGATAAAGAATCTGTCAAGATGTGGTTTGAGCGTGTGGCGCAAGATTTAGAAAAAAATCTAACCAAAACTTTAACAAATAAATTAGGTGAAGGAATTACAGCCATTGCAGATACAATTCAGCAAATGGCAAAAATAATTGATTTGCAACTCAATAATAGTCCAAAAATATTGAAAGAAAATCATGCTATTTTTGGAGATATTGCAGACCGTAGAAGTAGAGTTTTGCAAGACCTCCAAACCGAGTTTCATGAGTTTACTAAAGAAACCGAAAATTTTGTCAATAAAGAATTATTCCCAAAACAAACCAGTTTTTCGACTGATATTGCAGCAGGTGGAGGCATTGCCATTGTGGGTGTTGCGCTCACAGTCTTGACGCAAGGAGCTGTTTTTGATATTACTGGAGGGGTTTTGACGGCTGTTGGGCTTCTTTTTACAGGAATTACGGTAATGGTAAAAAAGCAAAAAATTATGCAAACTTATCGTCAGCAAATCAGTCAAGGAAAAGAAGCACTTAGAGAAGAAATTCATCTAAAACTATCGACGTATATTGCCAATCTCAAAAATCAAATTGATGCAAACTTCAAAGATTTTGATTTATTGATGGAAATGGAAAACAAACAAATCGTAGAACTTAAAAATCAATATGAAACGATTGATAGAGAATTAGATAAAATTTTAGATGAGTTGATTTAAACTTAATTTCAATAGTATTTGTCGAAAAGGTAATAGTATAGTTGGTCTATGGTCGCTCGTGGAGATACGAGCAACGGAATATTTTGGTCTAAAGACAAAATGTTATTCTACTAGACTATCAATTTTTTACAGAAAAATTAACTCTACCATTGCTCGTGTCCTCACGAGTGATTTAATAATATTTCTTTAGGGGAGTTTTTAGAAGACCGAAAGACTCTTTGAAATAATTGATTAGCCATTTCTATTCTTATTTTTTTGTCTAAGAGTTTATCATTTTAAGAAAAACAAGTATTATTTTATGCTAAAAAATTTTATCTTTGTGGATTAAACAAAAATTAAACCGATTAAAGATTTTATTTATTACTTTTTCTTATGGCAAAAGGACTTCCAACACGCAAAGATGATTATTCTGCGTGGTACAACGAACTTGTAAAACAAGCAGATTTAGCAGAACATTCAGCCGTCCGTGGTTGTATGGTAATAAAGCCCTATGGTTTTGCTATTTGGGAAAAAATGCAACGTATTTTAGATGATAAATTCAAAGAAACAGGGCATAGTAATGCTTATTTCCCTCTTTTTGTTCCCAAAAGTTTGTTTGAAGCCGAAGAAAAAAATGCAGAAGGTTTTGCCAAAGAATGTGCCGTAGTGACACATTATCGCCTAAAAAATGACCCAAATAAAGAGGGCAAATTAATGGTCGACCCTGATGCAAAACTAGAAGAAGAACTTGTTGTTCGTCCGACCAGTGAAGCCGTAATCTGGAATACATATAAAAATTGGATTCAATCATACAGAGATTTGCCTATTTTGGTAAATCAGTGGGCAAATGTAGTGCGTTGGGAAATGCGTACTCGTTTGTTTTTACGTACTGCCGAATTTTTATGGCAAGAAGGACACACAGCACATGCTACCAAAAAAGAAGCGATTGAAGAAACCGAACAAATGGTAAAAGTTTATGCTGATTTTGCAGAAAAACACATGGCTCTTCCAGTGATTCAAGGCTTAAAAACAGAATCCGAACGCTTTGCAGGTGCAGAAGAAACCTATTGTATTGAAGCTCTTATGCAAGATGGAAAGGCACTTCAAGCAGGTACTTCTCACTTTTTGGGACAAAATTTTGCAAAGGCATTTGATGTAAAATTTGCTGCAAAAGACAACAAATTAGATTACGTTTGGGGAACTTCTTGGGGCGTTTCTACTCGTTTGATGGGTGCGCTCATTATGGCTCACTCTGATGATGAAGGTTTGGTTTTGCCTCCAAAATTAGCTCCTATTCAAGTGGTTATTGTTCCAATTTATAGAAAAGAAGAAGATTTGGAACAAATAAAAAATGCCTTAGCACCACTTACAAAAGATTTGAAAGCTGCCAATATTTCTCTAAAACTTGATGATAGAGATTCGTTCCGTCCAGGTTTTAAGTTTGCAGAATGGGAATTGAAAGGCGTTCCTGTAAGGTTAGCAATCGGAATGCGTGATGTAGAAAATGGCACAATAGAAGTTGCTCGTAGGGATACCAAAGAAAAAATGTCGTGGCAATTAGAAGGAGCAGGACAAAAAATAGAACAACTTTTAGAAGATATTCAAGAAAATATTTACAACAAAGCCCTAAATTTCCGAACTTCAAATACAACACAAGTAAATACGTGGGAAGAATTTGAAAAAGCACTTGATGCTGGTGGTTTTGTGGCAGCACACTGGGACGGAACAGCCGAAACAGAAGAAAAAATTAAAGACCAAACAAAGGCAACTATTCGTTGTATTCCTTTGGGTAATCCACAAGAAAATGGAACTTGTATTTTGAGTGGAAAGCCTTCAAAAGAACGTGTTTTGTTTGCTAGAGCCTATTAATAACTTACTTTTATTCAAACTTTAGTCTAAACCCTAAGGGTCTTCAAGACCTTTAGGGTTTTTTAGTGTTTAGAAATTATGAAAAAAAATCTATTTCTTTTCTATCTTCTTTTATTTCCATTCTTTGCCTTTTCGCAAGCCCATGTGATGCGAAACTTTCAACCTTCACCTTTTTTAGATACTACAGGAACACATTCTACTCAAAAAGAATATTTGGCTGTTACTAATTTTGTAGGACACATGTCCCGTGGCTTTAGTTCTACTGAAAGTTCGCAGGGTTGGAATGCACAAGTTTGTGGAATGTTGGATATGGTACGATGGAAATCTAAAAAAAACAAAACTGGTTTTCATTCGATTACTTTTTTCTCTTCTATTGAAGTCAATGCAAATATTTATAATAATATTGCTTTCAATCCTCGTGGAATTATTTTACAAGAGAGTTTTGCTTATTTCAATAAAAGAAAAAAATATACTTGGAATATTGGCTTTACACACAAATCAAGACATGAAATAGATAGCGATTCTCCTCCAAATGATACTATTTCAAGAATTGGTTATCAACCTACCTCAAGAGTGGCTATTCTAAATGGTTTTCATTTAGAGGCAATTAGTAACAAAATTTATCTTTCACCTACTATTACTACAAATATTTGGGGTAGAACAGAATATTATACCATTTCAGAAGATGACCGTTTTCCTCGTTTTACAGAAAAACAAAGTTGGGATTATATGACTGGAATGGTTCTTTTAGGTGGAAGAATGGATATAAAATTGAGTAAAAAAGAAAAAAATGCGTGGAGTTTTTATAATCGTTCGTGGGTAAATACAGCCATTTTTTCAGATAAAGTAAAAGAAGAAGGAGGCAAAAACTTCAAATTTAATTATAGAATAGAATCAGGATTTGGTTTTAAGGGAAGGAAAGCAAAAGCAGAATTTTTTGTAGCTAGAGAACATTTTTTTGATGATTTATCTAGTCCTAGACCTGTTTCTTCATCAGTTTGGTTGGTTGGTATTCGTGGTAGAGGTTTTTTATTTTTATAATTCTTAAAATCAAAAAAACCCATTTCAATTAAGAAACAGGTCTTTTGTTTTTTTATTTATTCAATCAAGTTTGTATTACACTTGACTTTAAATTCTAATTATTTTTTTGCGATTGGGTCAGCATTTCCATCAGGGTCGTTGAGTACATTTCCTTGTGTATAAACTGTTCCACCATTGATAAGCAAAATGCCAGCTACATGAGGAGTTGCCATTGAAGTACCACTGATTGTGTTATAACCACCACCTGTCCAAGTTGAAGTAATGCTTACACCTGGTGCGCAAACATCAATCGGAGGATTAGCATAATTTGAGAAACTAGCATAACGGCTGTTCACGTCCATTGCCGAAACAGTCAGAATACGATTTCCATTTACACGAGCAGGAGAAGAATAATTTGAATTTTGAGCATCATTTCCTGCTGCTAAAGCAAAATAAACACCTGCATTTGCTGCATTTGTTACGGCTCTATCTAAAGTAGTCGAACGCCCACCACCCAAACTCATATTTGCAACATCATCTGCATAGGCATTTGCTCGTACATAATCTACTGCCGAAATAACTGCCGAATTAGAACCATTACTTCCTGCAAATACACGACAAGAAACTACTGTTGCACCTGCTGCAACACCAACAACACCAAAATTATTATCTTTGGCTGCGATTGTACCTGCTACGTGCGTTCCGTGTCCATTGCTATCCGAAGTTCCAGAGTATCCATTTACAAATGAACGGCTATATTCTGTATCTACATTGAGGTCGTTATGATTTCCATCAACTCCCGAATCAATCACCCAAGCCCACTGATAGCCACCTTCGTAGTCGCCATATCCTACACGAGAAATTCCCCAAGGAGTCGTTTGTGCCTCTGTTCTTGACACTGTATTTTTTGCATCTTTATCCTTGAATCCATCAGAAATACGCATTATTTGGTCTTGTTCTACATATTCTACACGAGAATCATTTTTGAGAGCCTCAATTTGTGTATCTGTAAATGTACCAGCAAAACCCAAAAGAGCATTACCATAAACAAACTCAATAGCTGCTGACTCAACACCAAACTCTGAAACCATCTTGTTTACATTTTCTTTTAGTTGAGCTTGTTTTGCTTCAAAGTTTTTTAGATTTGTAGCTCTACTCACAACAGGAGCAACAGAAACTTTACCCAATTTTTGTCCAAAAGTACCATCTTTAAGTACTACAATAAATTGATGTTTGATAAAATCTTCGGTATCTGTTTTTTCAGTTATTTGCTCTGCATCTGTGATGGCTTCATTTTGAAGTGCATCTTGACACCCAAAAAAAGTTAATGAACCTGCAAGGCTTAAGCCGAGGATAAATTTGTTTGAAAAATTAAATTTTGACATAATAATATTAGTTGTAAAGGGGATTAGACTTGTGTTATATTTTGCGCCTAAAACATTTGCAAGTAGATAATTTTGATTGACAATTCCAAAACTTACATGAGATTTTTATAACTATTTCATTATTTTGAGAAGCAGAAACAGAGAAATACCATTTATTTTGAAAAACATAAATCTACATTTCGCAAAAAAACCTCTATATAATTTCACATTTTTTACAAAAAACAGAATTACAATCTAAAAAAGAAGCATTTTGCAAAACAAATTTAATTGCGCTATTTTTCTGTAAAAAAAATAAAAATATTTTTGACAAGGATTAAAAATTAGAAAAATTAAATACTTTTTTCATTAATTGACTTACCTAATTTTGACTTCACACTCAATAAACACTCTTTAAAGTAAGCTAAAGTATCCTTTCATTTTTTCAAAAAAATACAGACCAACAAAATTTGTCTTAATGATTGACTTGTAGCATCAAAAAAATCCTATTTTAACTTCTATTTCTTAATTCTGTCCAATTTGTTAAAATAAATTTTATCTTCCTTTCTTTCTGTCTTGATAATTATCAAATAAAAATTGTCTTTTTATCATTTTCATAAATCAAGTTTTTAGCCCTTTTCTAAAAAAAAGAAACTTCGTTTAAATTTTCTCACTCTTTTTCATACTTTATAAAAAAAAATCAGTCCTCAAATCCTTTACGTTCTGCGCTCCTATCTTTGTAATATAGAAAGAAGATAAAGACACAATTTATCCAAACTATCTTAACATAAAAATCTTATCAACATCAAAATTTTAAAAATATGAGTAAGTTACAAAGAATTGCAAAAGCTATCGAACGTGAAGCAGATTATCGTAAAGAACGTGTTCTCTTATTTTGGAAAAAGAAATATAAAAATATGTCTATTGGTGTAACAGCAAACCCAGTGGCAATGAAAAGAGAATTAGGAAAACCTAAAAGCTGGATTTGTTGGGAAGCAACCTCTGAAGAAGAAGCTCAAAAAATAGCAACCTATTTTGCACAAAAAGGTATGAAATGGGAATACAAAGAACCTGTCCAAGCTATTTGGAAATCACTTTATGTTTATGTAGTTTAAATAAAGTCAGAAGTATGAAGTAAATGCAAAGTTAGAAGTGAAAAAAGGGTTTTCATTTTTGCCTTACTATTAAATACTATTAAATTGAAGTTAAAATAGAGTAAAAGCATTGTATTCACTATCTTTGCACGGTCTTTTTGATGTATTTTTACAAAAGCTAATCTAAACAAGCTCACATCAACAAAAAAAATTACTCTATACTCTTTCTGAATTAGAAATAAAAATTAGGTAAAATGAAACGTTTAAATTCATAAACAGCTCATTATAAACGAATTAAATTCGTAATTTTTAACTCGTAATTCATAATTATTTTATTTATAGTTTTATGCGTTTTAGAATTTTATTTATTTTATGTTGCCTTTTGGCGTTATTTTTTGGCTCGCCTGCTTATAGTCAAGACATAAAACCTCTTACTATTTCATTGGATAGTCTGAATAAACTCAACGAATTAAAAAATCAAGCTGCCCTTGATTCAATAAATCTTGTAGAAAGTGATACTCTAAATCGCCCTGCTGCAAGTGGAGATTTTACTGATATTGTAACTTATTCGGCTACCGATTCGATAAAATATGATTTCAAAACTCAAAAAATTATCCTCTATAAAAAATCTGAAATTGATTATACCAATATCAATCTAAAATCAGATAACATTACCCTAGATTGGAATACCAACGAACTAACAGCCATAGGATTTGAAGATTCTTTAGGAAGATTATCAGAAACTCCCATTTTCAAACAAGGAGAAGAAGAATACAAAGCAAAAAAAATAAGATATAATTTTGTAAGTGAAAGAGCTATCGTAACCGAAATAGTCAAACAAGAAGGAGAAGGTTTTTTACTGTTAGAAAAAGGAAAACGTGACGCAGAAGGAAACCTAAACGGAATAGAAGGCTCTTATACAACCTGCAACAATACCTCACACCCACATTATCGTATTCGCTCAAAAAAATTAAAAGTTATAGATAACAAACAAATTGTTACAGGTCCTTTTCAATTAGAAATAATGGATATTCCTACTCCTGTCGGATTTCCATTTGGGCTTTTACCCATTCCAAAAACTCGTAGTTCGGGACTTATTATTCCTAGTTATGGAGAAACTCAAGAACGTGGTTTTTATTTGAGAGATGGTGGATACTATTGGGCAATCAGTGACCATATTGACCTTACATTTTTGGGAGAAGCCTACTCAAAAGGCGTTTATGGTGCATCTGTGCGTAGTCGTTATTCAAAACGATATTATTATACAGGAAATTTTGACTTCAGAATGAATACTATCAGAGCGCAAGAAAGAGGAATTGATGAGAGTAATACAAATGATTTTCGTCTTACTTGGTCGCATAGCCCAAAATCAAGAGGTTCGTCTTCTTTTTCTGCCAATGTAAACATAATGACTTCACAATTTAATGAAAGAAACTCATTTAATCCGAATGATTATACACAGGCTTCTGTTAATTCGGGTATCAATTATAACAAAACATTTGCAGGAACTCCTTTTGTCTTTTCGGGAAGCCTTCGCCATAATCAAAATTTACAAACCAAAATTACAGATGTTTCTTCTCAAGCCAACTTGAGTATGAATCGTATCTTTCCACTTCGAAAATTTATCAAAAATTCTCAATCTCCTTTGGCACAGCTTGGTTTTTCTTATCGCTTAGATGGGCAAGCAAAAATTTCTAATTTACTTCCCAATAAAATTAAAGGGAATTTCAAAATTCCTTCTGACCAACAAAATCTTTCTGATACGGTGGCTTTTGATGTTGCTAGTTTGCCTACCATCTTAGAAAATTTGCAATGGGGACTCAAGCATGCAATTCCTCTTTCTACTTCGGTTACTTTCTTACGTTATTTCAAAATGAATCCAAGTGCAAACTTTACTCAAGTTATGTATGGAAGCCGTAATTCGTATGAATGGATAGAAAAAGATACAGTCAGAACTACTATAAATCAAGGGCTTTCACAGTTTTATTCTTATAATGCTTCTATTGATTTTACGACCACTTTTTACTCTACTTTTTTATTCAAAAGTCAGAAATTTAAAGCATTGCGTCATACCATGATTCCTACCATTTCACTTAATTATCAACCTGATTTTAGCGACCCTCGTTTTGGTTTTTATCAAGAAGTACAGATAAGTGAAGATGGAAGAACGCAGCGTATCCCTCGCATGAATGGTATTTATGGCTCGCCTGCTGCTGGAGAATCTGGAACAATTTCATTTTCACTTCGCAATACCTTAGAAGCAAAAGTAGAAACCAATGAAGGAAAAGATGATAAACGAAAACTGCTAGATAGTTTTGATTTTTCGTCTGCCTATAATTTGGCTGCTGATTCATTCAATTTGAGTAATATTAGTGTCAATTTAAGAACTTCATTATTCAAAAATAAAATTGGAGTCAATATCAGAAGCGCAATAGACCCTTATAAATATCAAGTTTTGAATAGAGATTCTCTAACAAATAAAGTAACCCAACAAAGAAGAATAGATAGATTTGCTTGGCAAGATGGATTTAGTTTGGGAACATTAAGCACCTTAGGAATTTCACTAAACACATCACTTTCAGCAGACGGATTTAAAGGAAGTGATGATGATGAAGACGAGGCAAGTAATCAAGCCATTTCACAAGCTGATTTGGATTTTATAAACCAAAATAGAGATTTATATGTAGATTTTGATGTTCCTTGGACAATCAGTATGCGTTATAACTGGAATTATTCTCGCACAGGATTGATAGAAGGAAAAGCAAGCCAAAATTTGTCTTTTGATGGAGATGTAAGTGTTACGCCTAGATGGAAAGTTGGGTATAATGCAAGCTATGACTTAGAATCAAATGAATTTTCAGAGGCCACTTTTAATATTCATAGAGATTTACACTGCTGGGAACTTCGTGTAAGTTGGACACCAATAGGCTTTCGTCGTGGATATTCTCTTGACTTGCGTGTAAAATCTAGTCTGTTACAAGATTTGAAACTCAATCGTAGAAATAATTGGAGAGATAGAAGGTAAATGCGAAGTTAGAAGGAAATGCAAAATTATTAAAAACCTTATTTTCAAATAAAAGGTTATAGAGCCGAAAAATTAAACAAATGATTGTAATTTTTATTTTCCTCTATATTTCATAATTCTAATTTCATACTCTATTCATGTTATCTATTTGGCAAATTATTCTTATCAGTGTTCTCACAGCTTTTTGTATGGAAGGTGTTGCTTGGCTTACACACAAATATATTATGCACGGTTTTTTGTGGTTTTTACACAAAAATCATAATCATTTTTTCGAATTAAATGATATTTTTGCTGTCGTTTTTTCAACACAATCTATGGCTCTAATTATCATTGGATTGACTTATCCAAAATGGAATATTTTATTAGCCTTAGGAATAGGAATTTCAATTTATGGAATAATGTATGCTGTTTTTCATGATATTCTGACACACAATAGAATCCCATTTTTGAAAATTAAAATTAAAAATAAATATTTAAAACGTATCATCAAAGCTCATGGTGTTCATCATCGTTCTCATAAAAAAAATGATTCTGAGGCTTATGGTTTTTTATATGCTCCAAAAAAATATAAATAAGTAATTGGACTTAATTATTTATACCTAGAAGTTGTTTAAGAATAGAAAAATGAGTGTTCTGCCTGCCACAGAACACGGATAAAAGTTTTACTTTTTATTAAAAATTATACTGCTACATAGTTGAGCTTCAAAAACAGTTTTGTATAAATCACTTTTAATTGAGCATAATGCCTTGTAGATTTGCATTTTATATTCTTACCAAATGACCTTTTTATTTCATATATTTGTTGTAGTTTTTCTCTTCTAAATTATTTTTTATTTCTTTTATTTTTCACAAATGATAGCAATCGTTGGAGCAGGTATTTCGGGGCTTTCCATAGCTTGGCATTTACATCAAAAAAATATTCCTTATCAAATTTTTGAATCTAGCGATGAAGTAGGAGGTTATTTAAAAACACTCCAAATGGGCAAAAACAAAGCCTATTTATTTGAAAAAGGAGCAAATTCATTATTAATGGACGATGAAATTCTTGATTTTATCAAACAAACCAACTTTGAAGATGAACTTATTTATGCCAACAAAATAAGCAATAGCCGTTTTATTGTTCGTGATGGAAAGCCAAAAAAATTACCTACTTCGCCACAAGCATTGCTATTTGGTTCTTTTTTTTCTACTCAAACAAAAACAAAAATTTTCAGAGAGTTATATTACAAAAAAGAAGAACTAGCTCCAACAACAACCATCGGCGATTTTTTGGAAAATCGTTTTGGGAAAGAAGTTGTTGATTATGCTGTAAGCCCTTTTGTAACAGGTGTTTATGCAGCCGATGCTTATCAACTTTTACTAAAATACACATTTCCCAAACTGACAGAATATGCCCAAAATTATGGGTCAGTTTTGAAAGGTTTTATCAAAAATAAATCTGGAAGTAGAAAAAAATCTGTTTCTTTCAGAAGAGGAATGCAGTCTTTTGCCAAACATATTGCAAAAAATCTAAATGTTCAGCTCAATCACACTGTTATTTCAATCAAGAATAGCGATTTTATTGAGCGTAAAAGCAGGCGTTGGAAATTAGAAATCGAAAGCGAAAAACAAGGAAAAAAACAAATCGAAATATTAGAATTTGATAAAGTTTTTTTGACAACACCTCCCTCTGTATCGGCTGATTTTTTAGAGCCTCATTTCGAAAAATTGGCATTGACCATAAAAAAAATCCATTATCCAACAATGTGTTTGATTCATAGTGTTTTCAAAAAAGAAGATATAGATTTTGATTTGAATGGTTTTGGAGCTTTGCACCCAAAAGTAGAAAATCTTTTTTCGGCAGGAACAATTTGGAGTAGTAGTGTTTTTGAAGGACGCAGCCCCAAAGATGAAGTATTATTTACTGGTTTTGTGGGAGGAAGGCAGTGGCAAAAAAACACCGAGCTACCCAAAGAAGAAATTTTGAAACGCCATACAGAAGAATTAAAACAAATTTATGGAATAAAAAATGCACCTATTATTCAGCAATTTACTAAATGGGATAAATCTGTTCCTCAATATGATGAACAGCTTTTGAAAGTAGAAAAACAACTCAAACGCCTCAAAAAATCAGATATTTATATTTGTGCAAATTGGTTTGGTGGTGTTTCGGTAGCTGATTGTATCAAAAAAGGGCGTAATTTGGCTTTGCAGTTTATTGCTGATTCGAACCTTTAGAATTTTATTAAAATAATTATTATTCTTAAAGATTTAATCAAACTAGCTCAACAAAAATCAATCAAAAAAAATGAATCTACTTATACAATTTATCAAAAAATCATTTCTACTTATTTTATTATGTTTCTTTTTAGGGATAGTTGTTACCTCGTGTGTAAGTCCAAAAAAATATAAGGCAAAAGTCGCCGAAGTAGAACGCAAAGAACAAGAAAACCAACGCATAAAAAGACAATTCTATGAAGCGCAAAACTTATTACTTCAAAGTTCAGATTCTCTAAAAAAAGTTATTGTTTCTCTACAAACAAAAGATTATCAGTTAGATAGTTTGCAAAAACTAGCCATCAAAACAGTAGAAAAAAATAATATTCTGAACGAAGAATTAAAACAAAAAAAACAAGAATTAGTAAAAAAAGAAAATGAAATTTTGGGCAAAGAAAAAAATATTTCTACTCTCAAAAATAGACAGTATCAGCGTCAGAGGCAATCTAATCAATTAAAAAAGTCTATCAAAAAAGCTTTTAGCTCATTGAATAAAGAATCTTTTTCGGTAAAACAAAAATCTGGGCGTTTGTATATCTCTCTTTCTAATAAATTATTATTCGAAACAGCAAGTATTGATATTAATAATGAAGGAAAAAAAGCACTTCAAAAACTGGCAGCACTACTCAAAAATAATGCTTCTGGGCTTGATATTTGGGTAGAAGGACACACCGATAATATGCCTGTAACAGGTGTAAAACTTCCCTTCAAAGACAACTGGCAGCTTAGTGCGCTGCGTGCTTCGGTGGTTACCAAAATCTTAGTAAAAAATGGCGTTTCTTCTCAAAATATTGTGGCAGCAGGACATGGAGAGCATTTGCCAATTTCTAGCAATCAGACAGCAGAAGGAAAAAGTAAAAACAGAAGAATTGAAATTGTTCTTTTGCCCAAATTAGATGAAATTTTTGAATTAATTGGTAAGTGATAAGGAGGATAGGAATTGGGACGTGAGGTGTCTGAATTGTATTTTATTGTTCCATTGCTCACGTCCCACGCTCCTAATTAACAACTATCTCTTCTTTTATCAAAACTCCATTTCGGTCAGTCATTCTCAAATAAAAGGTTTGTCCACGTCCTAAATAATGCTTAAAAACAGTCGGAATAGTTCTATAACCGTGATGAAGGCTGCTATTTTCCAAAATATTAGCAACTTTATTACCATATTGGTCAAAGACATCAAGGCTTATTCCTGAAACTGGGTCGACAAGATTAACCGAAAAATTATGACGCTGCACTAGCATTTGTTTGCGTTCGATTTTGTGTCCGTTTGTATAAACTCTCTCCCTTCCTACTTCTTTTCCATTTGCATCTTTAGCCACCAAAAAATACACTCCACTTTTTGGAATAAACGCATTATGACGAATATTTATAACTGTTTGGCTGCTTTTATTGTATTTTTTGTCTGTAAAATAAGATTTAAAAAGGTGGTTTTGGTCGTCATACAAAGCTAGATTTAATTTTGTTGGCTCGTCCAAAACAAAGACAAATTTATTTTCAGATTCAATAAGTTTCATGTCTTCATTGTGAGCAATACTATTTTTATTTACTTCTTTTTCCATCAAAACTTTTTTATCAGCAGAATTTATCAATCTCACTTTAAAACTTGCATCTTCTCCAACTTGCTGATTAAACATAAACGAACGATAAAAAAAACCTGCTTTCGCTTCAAAATCTTTTATAATTGTTGTAAAAAACTTGCTTTCATTATCATAAATCTCAATATTTATTTTTTGATTTTCTTCTAAAAAAGTTTGTAAATAGCCATTGAAAGTGAAAGTAGGAATATATTCTTCTTGTGCTATAAATTTTATCTTATCAAAATCTTCTCCTTTTGCTTGGCAAACAGCTCTAGCCAAATTTTCAAAAATCTCTTGGTCTGGATTAAAAATAGATGCTGTTTTTTGGTTATTAGAAACACACCACACACTAAATTGTGCAGTGTAATCAGTTTGATAATCATATTTTGCAATCGTTTGAGCAACTATTGAAAGTTTTTTTGTATCCAATCTATCAAAATTATAAAGTGCATTTTTGTAAGGCGAACCATTGCTTGATTGAATGCAGGCTGTCAAGACAGATTGCATTTTGGTAGCTCCTTTTTGAATGGCAAATTGATAATCTTCCAAAATCATCAAATCTTGTATATTTTCGTCTTCGCTTGTAAAAATTGTTCCTGCCGAAATTTTGACCAACAATGGTTTGGAATAAGTGTTATAAATATTGAGCAATAATTTTTCGCCAAAATAACCTCCTAACCCTCTTGCATTAATCTTGACTTGCTGTTTTTCGATGAGTTCTTCAAGGTCTATATGTGTCATTTGTGCCGAAGAAAAATTAGAAAAGGCAAGCAGAAATAAAAAAGAAATAAATAATAAAAATGATAAAATAGTAGTTTTCATAAGAAATTGTTAATAAAAATGAATAATTAATTTTCACTAAACTAACGAATTTTCTCAATTTTATTTTATTTTTTAATTACATTTTTTTATTTTTCTAGGTTTGGAATCTGCAACTTAAATGTTGAGCCTACTTTATACTTAGATTCTAATTTGAGAGTTCCTCCGAGCTGTTCGATGGTTTGTTTGACTACATAAAGCCCCAAACCTGTTCTTTGTGAGCGTTGATTTCCTCTATAAAACATTTCAAAAACTTTTTCTAATTGCTCTTCTTCAATTCCTTGACTGTTGTCTTGAACAATAATTGAGGTTTGTTTTTTTGTACTATTTACCACAATGCGAACAAATGATTTTTCATGTCTTTCTGCTCTATATTCGACCGAATTGGCAATTAAACATTCCAAAATCATATAAATACGATTTTTATCAGAATAAAATTCTACTTCTTGAGTAATTTCTTTCTCAAATATCATTTCTTCAGCTCCATCTAAATACTTCATTTCTCCAATGAGTTGAGTAAGTAATCTATCAAAATGAATGCGTTTTTTGCTTACTTCATAATTTTTATTAGTTACATATTTCAAAATTTTGTCAGAATAATAATCTAATTTGCGCAAACTTTTTCCAATATTTAAAACATAAAAAGACAGTTTTTTATTATCCCCAAACTCTGATTGAATAATTTCTACCAACCCCAAAGCAGAAGCAATCGGCGAGCGAACATTATGCGACACACTATATACAAACTTGTCTAATTCATAATTTCTCTTTTCTAACTCTGTATTCTTATCAAATAATAATTTTTGTGTTCTTTGTCTTTCTCTAATTTCTTTTCTTAGTTTTCTTGTTTTGCGCTTCACTTGCCTATCAAGAGTAAAAATCCAACTTATAACTAGTACAATTATTATCAATAGAATAAAACTTAGCCATTTAATGCGTGTCACCGAAAGAGTATAACTCTCTTTTTCATTATCAAACCATTTTAAATATAACTCCGAATAAATTCCATTTTCTCTCACTCGGTTCATTCCCTCTTCAATATCTTTGGCTAATATTTTATTTCCCTTCTTGACCACAAAAGACAAATTTTTGGAAAAGATAAATTTATCACTTACAGCCAAATTACTTAATTCATGTTCTTTTATAAACTTATACGCCATATATTGATTAATAAGTGCATAATTGTATTTTTGAGAAGCAAGCATTTTGAGTGCATGCAGCTCTGTAACAGATTGGATTCTTTTTATTGTTGGCTCTTTTTCTTTTAGATATTCATCTGCGATACTCCTTGCTGTTACTACAACAGCTTGATTTTTTAATTCAAAAATGGATTGTGGAATTTTCTTTTTTTTATTTCTGACCATCACATAAGAAATAATGCTATGATAAGGCACAAAATTTAATTTTTTGGTTCTTTCCTCAGAATAGAACATATCAGCTACATTTATTTGTCCGTTTGGGTCTTCTAATTCTTCTCTAATACTTGCCCATTCTCCCAGCCTAATCTCTACTTGATAGCCCATTTCTTTTCCGATAGCGTGTATCAAATCAATATGAAAACCATCATATTCACCTTTTTTATTAATAAATTCATAGGGTGGATAATCATAATCTGAACCAAATATAATTTTTTTTGTAGAATTATTTTGACCAAATGCAGAAGTAACATAAAATACAAATAGCAACAAAGATGCGTATTTCATAAAAATTTGATACAGAAAGTGAAAATTATTATTGTTTATTTTGATTAGTTATAATACAATCTAAATTTAGATAAAAATAAATTTTATATGTATTTTTAATTAGTAATATTTTACAAAAATAGCAATTTAATTTCATTCTTAAAAAATATCAAGTATTCTTATTTTTTTTCCTCTAAACTCAAAATCTTCTCCTTTCTTTTTTCCACTCATTGTTTGGTAGATAGGGGCATCTGTCGAAATGGCAAAATATGAACTCGGTTTGTCATTAATTTTTAATTCGGTCAAGCTAATAGAAATATAAAATTTTTGATTTGCATCTGTAATCACAACAGCTCCCAACTCTACCGAAGTATTTATTTTTTGAGAAGAAATTCTAGACAAAATTTCTAATTTGTCTTTTGCTTCAACAAATTGTTTGGCATACATATCTCTATCCTGCTGTAATTGAGTACGAAATGATTCAAATTTTTCTTCCATACTTCCTTTTTCTTCATTAGCACCTGCTTGAGCTTCATTCATAGCTGATTTAGCATCATTTGCAATGGCAAGTTGTTTTTGATGGGCAGCTTCTAAAAGCTGTTCTTTCAATAAAGTTGCTGTTTTTTTATTAGTTGGAAGGGTAGCCATATTTTTTTTGAATAAATAAGAATTTAATAAAATGATTTTTTAATAACGTAAATTTGCTTCGATAGTTTTGTCTTAAAAAAATCAATATAATGATTTCGTGTTTTGCCAAAATTCTATAATAAATAAAAATTATCATGATTGATTTCTCATGTGTGTTCAGCTCCCCAAAGCCGAATTTTGAGGCTTTTAAGGAAGTACTTTATTCAGTTCTGATAAACTGAATACACGAAAAATAACTAGAATAACATTTAGCCAATTTAAAACACAAGATTACATAAACTTAATTTTGTCAAGCTACTTATTAAATTTCTATTTCTAAGTAAAAATTTTGCAAAAAATAGCCATCTTTGTAGTATGAATAAAAAGACAAATGCAATTTCTCAAATTCTGACTTTATTACAAAAAGAGTTTCGTTTGGAATGGCGACAAAGAATAGCTTTAAATAGTATTTTGCTTTATTTGGCAGCTACTATTTTTGTCTGTTATTTGAGTTTTCCATTTCAAAAACTACCTCCTTTGGTTTGGAACGCACTATTTTGGATAATCTTAATTTTTGCAAGTATAAATGCCATTGCAAAAAGTTTTATACAAGAAACAGAGGGGCGTTATATGTATTTTTATACGCTTTTCAAGCCCGAAATATTGATTATCGCAAAGATGATTTATAATACTTTTTTGATGCTTTTAATTTCTTTTTTAGGAATTGCAGCTTATGTTTTTGTAATGGGAACTCCTGTACAAGACTGGACATTATTTTTATTTATTATCTTACTTGGTTCGGTTGGTTTTTCTACCTCTCTAACACTTATTTCTAGTATTTCGGCACAGACGCAAAATAGTAGTATGCTGATGGCAATTCTTAGTTTTCCAATCATTTTACCTTTAGTTTTACTTTTGATTGATGCCTCAAAAAATGCTATTGATGGATTAGCATGGAGTGTTAGTAAAGATGAAATTATGCTTTTAATAGGAATGGATTTGATTTTGGCTGCACTTGCTTATATTTTATTTCCTTTTTTGTGGAGAAGCTAAAAAATATTTATTATAACACGAAGAGCCATGAATATCAGGAATAACAAGTTGTCTTCCATTTATAGTTGCAGCTACAAATTTTGAAAACTTTGAATGTTCTAATTTCATATTATTGAAATAATGGGTGTGTATTTAATTCAATTCATACTTCAAAACTTTATCTCACTCCTGACTTTATTTAGGCGCACGCCAGTACAAATAAATAGCCACTACTCCAAAGATAATATTTGGAATCCAAGCTCCCACACGAGGGTCTAATGTTCCACTCTGCCCCAAACTTCGGGCCACTACCACAAACAAAATAAAAATAAAAGCCAATACAAAACCAAGTGCAATATTAAAGCTAGTACCTTGTCTAGTTTTTTTGGAAGAAACCACTATTCCCATAATGGTAAGAATAATAATGGCAAAAGGCGAAGCATAACGCTGGTATTTTTCTACACGATAAATTCCCAATCCTAAAGCTGTTCCTCTTGCTTTTTGTTCGGCTATATACTCGTCTATTTCAGGCAAAGTCAGTGTTTCATTGTATCTATATTTACTTTCAAAATCTTTGGGCATAAGTCCCATGAGTGTATCCATATCTTTCCCTGTTCGGATTATTTCTCTAGATTCATAAAATGTATGAATTTTGTAATCATCGACGTGCCAAGTTTGCTTTAAGGTGTCCCAAGTAATATTTTCGGCTGAAAATTTTTCTATTAGTTTTCGATTTTCTATTCGTTCTATTGTAAATTTTCGTCCATTAAATGTTTGGTTATTATAGCTTTGAAGATAAACATAAGTAGTGGAGTCTATCTTTGAATGAACATTACGTTCGTCAAAAGAAAAAGGTTTTTTTACATACGCAGTTTCAAATTCTACTCGTGTTTTGTTGGCACGAGGAACAACCCACCCACTCAAATAAAATGAAAAGACAGCAATAATTGTTGCTCCAATCATATAAGGAAAAAATAATCTTAGATAGCTCATTCCACCACTAAGCATGGCAATAATTTCGGTACGCCCAGCCATACGAGAAGTTACAAAAACAGTGGCAATAAAGACCATCAATGGCGTAATCAGACCAATAAGGTGCATTACAAAGTTGAAGTAATAATCTATTACAATTTGTTTAAAACCCAATGAATGTTTGATAAAATCATCACTTTTTTCACTATAATCTATTGCACAAATAACAGCTAAGATAACCAAAACAACAAAAACATAGGTTGTAAGGAATTTTTTGAGAATATATTTGTCTATTATTTTCACTCTGTTTTGTATTAATTTTTTTACAAATCCAAACCTTCAAAACTCTAATTTTTTTTAGTGTTCTAAAATATTATTACAAACTTACAATTTTGATAGATAAGAATGGAATCAAAATTAGTTTTTCTAACAGTTTTAAAGAAAAATTAGTAATTCATTACAAAATGAAAAAGTTTTTTGTGCAAAAAAAAATTACTATATTGATTAGTAAGAATTTTTATCTTGATTATTAAATATGTACTGTATGCACAATCTTGAAGTATATTATGCTAATATAAGCAAAAAGCTGATTCATTTTATCAAAATTATTTTGGTGTTATTATGCTTTTTTCCTAACTCCTTGTTTGCGCAAGATATTACTAAAGAATACATAATTATTAATGACAGCATTGATTCTTTTATTTTGAACCCTTATTTACATTATTATAATGATGAAAATGGTAATTTATCTATTAATGAAATTAGTAGTAATAAAATAAAAATCCAGTTTTCAGACTCTTTACAACTCACTGAAAACACAAAATATATCTGGGTATTTTTTGATATAAAAATGAAAAGTAATAATGAATGGTTAATTCAAACAAAAAATAAAGGCAACACTCTATACACCAAAAATAATAATAAATGGACGAGTAATGATTATTTATATTCAAACAAACGATTTATCTTACCTAAATGTAATACAGATACTTTAGAACGTTTTTATATGAAGATAATTCCAAGTTATAAAATAAAAAATACATCTAAAATAAATATCTTCTTAAATGAAAAACATAATTTTGAGAAAGATAATTTTGAAAATACTATTTTTTATATGTTGGTGGCAGGCGTAGTATTTGCCTTATTTTTTTACAACTTATTTCTTTCTATAAGCACAAAAAGTTATAGTTATTTTTTATATAGTTGTTCTATTTTTATTATTGGTTTAAAACTTTTATTATTTTCTAATCTATTTAAAGAGCTTTTTATAGGATATGATTATTGGTCTGTTTATTCTAATAGTTGTACATCTCTAACTATTATTTTTTATGCTACTTTTTGTTTGGCTTATTTTAAAGAGAATTATAAAAGTAAATGGACACAGATTATTACCTTATTTCTATTGATTCATATTTTAATATCTAGCATTCATATATACAAAACATTTTATTACTTTGACTTTTATTATATCAATTTTGGCAACTTTAGCATTGTAAGTGTATTTTTTTTACTCTTTATTTTTTCTATTTACAAAACAAAAAATAAAGAATTAGGCTCAAGAGAGTTTTTGTTTGCCAACTCATTTTTGATACCTATTATATTTGCTACTATAATTGTTAGTATATTCCTAAACTCAACCTACACAGGTTATATACTTAGCCTTGGTGTAGTAATTCAATTACTCTTATTTTCTTTTGTGCTTGGTTATCGTTTTAATTTAATTAAAAAACAAATTGCTCAAAAGGAAAGTGAAAGAATAGAATTAAAAAATAAGCAAATCATCGAAGTACAAAAATTAACAGCAAAGAAAAATGTAGAGTTAGAAGAAAAAGTAGTGTACAGAACATTCAAATTACAAGAAGCAAATCAACAAATGGGTAAACTGATAGAAAAGTTAGACATCACAAATAAATCGCTTCAAACTACCTTCGCTGAATTAGAATTTCAACATAAAAAAGTAACAGATAGTATTTATTATGCAAATAATATTCAAAAAGCAATTTTACCCACTCTATCAAAAATAAAAACTATTTTTAATGATTCGTTTATCTTTTTCCGTCCTCGTGATGTAGTAAGTGGCGATTTTTATTGGTATATGCCCTTAGAGAATGATAAATATCTAATAGGTGCTTTTGATTGTACAGGACATGGCGTTCCAGGGGCTTTTATGTCAATGATAAGTTATCAAATTCTCAATGAAATTGTTTTATTAGAAAAAAAAATAATGCCAAATGAAATTCTGGATTCCCTTCGCAAAAATCTTTACTTTTCACTCAAACAAAATGAAAACTCAAATAAAGATGGCTTAGATGCTTCTTTGATTTTAATAGATAAAAAGGAAAAAAAATTGCACTTTTCAGGTGCAAAAAACCCTCTTTATTATGTAAAAGATAACGAACCAAAAATATTACAAACCATAAAAGGAACTAATCTTTATATAGGAGGAAGATATAATGAAATAGACAAATTTGAGCTTCATACAGTTTCATTTTACCAAAAAAATACACAATTTTATATTTGCTCTGACGGAATACAAGACCAATTTGGAGGAAAAGAAAACAAAAAACTAATGAGAAAAGTTTTTAAAGATTTTTTATTAAAAAACCAAAACCTATCAGCAGAAAAACAAAATGAATTTTGGAATACTTTTATTACGGAATGGCAAGGAGAAAATGGGCAAACCGATGATATGCTTTTAATAGGAATTAGACCAGAATAAATAAAATGGTAATGTTTTATCAAAATAAAAAAATAATAATCAAAAAAAATTACGACCTTTGCACCCAAAATAACTATATACTACACTATTTTAATTCATATATAGTTTTTATGTATTCTAAACGGTTATAAGTTAGTATGAAAATCATTGAAAAAATTGACGAGCTTAGGTTATCTTTAGCTCCCTTGACTTATCAAAAAACAGAAAAACAACCTTACAAAACGATTGGTTTTGTGCCTACCATGGGCGCACTTCATGAAGGTCATATTTCACTTATCGAAGAAGCCAAGACAAAATCTGACTTTGTGATATGTAGTATTTTTGTAAACCCTTTACAATTTAATAACACAGGTGATTTTACAAATTATCCTATTTCTTTAGAAAAAGATATAAAAATGTTAGAAAAAGCAGGTTGTGATTTGCTATTTTTACCAAACTCAGATACTATGTATCAAAATTCAGTTCGAACAAAAATGATTTTTGAAGAATTGGATAGTGTAATGGAAGGAACACACAGAGAAGGGCATTTTAGTGGAGTCGGAATTGTAGTAGCCAAATTATTCAATATTGTACAACCTAATCACGCTTTTTTCGGACAAAAAGACCTTCAACAATTTGCTATTATTCAACAGATGGTAAATGATTTGTCTTTTCCTATTCAGCTTCATTGTTGCCCTATAAAAAGAGAAGAAGACGGATTAGCTATGTCTTCAAGAAACCGAAGACTAGATGAAGACCAACGAACCATTGCCCCAAAAATATATGAAAGTCTTATCTTGACAAAAAAAATGCTCAAAAAAGACCAAACTATCAAAAAAGCACAACAATCTGGACTTTCACATTTACAAAAATATAAAGAATTCAAAACTGAATATTTAGAGATTGTAGATGCAACTACCTTACAGCCCTTAGATTCTGAATTAGATATTAAAAAATTAGATAAAAAAATAAAAATTGCAGTTTGTGTAGCTACAAAACTGGGTGAAATAAGATTGATTGATAATATTTTGATTGATTAAAATATTATATGAACTTGCAAATTATCTCAACAACACAACCTAAATATTAGTAAAATCGTACAATAAAGTATGATTTATTACTATTTTTTCAAAAAAAAGGCTTATCCTTTGATTTTTTAATTAAAAAACAACTATGTTATTACAAATATTCAAATCCAAAATACACTGTGTCAAAATCACACAAGCCGAACTTAATTATGTCGGAAGCATAACCATAGATGAAGAATTAATGGAAGCTGCAAATTTGTATGAAGGCGAACGTGTACAAATCGTAAACAATAACAACGGAGAACGCATCGAAACATATATAATTCGTGGTGAGCGTGGAACAGGAACAATTTGTTTGAATGGTGCAGCAGCTCGCAGGGCGCAAGTGGGTGATGTAGTAATCATTATTTCGTATGCCTTAATGACTCAAGAAGAAGCAAAAGCGCACAAACCAACAATTATTTTTCCAGATGAAAATAACCGTTTGAGTTAAAAATAGTTACGAATTACGAATTAATAATTATGAAATAAAAAATACTTATAATCAACTATTTATAAGTATTTAATTTATCAGTATTCTATTTCTAAACGTAATAAAATTCGTAATTCGTAATTCAATTATTTTCCTTTAAAATTAGCCTTTCTTTTTTCCAAAAATGCACTTGTACCTTCTTTAAAGTCTTCCGAACGACAACAATTAGCAAAAGCATTTGCCTCTGTTTGATAACCATCTTCCGAACGATACACCGAATTGACACTTTCGATAATTTGCCCTAATGCAATAGGAGCTTTTTTATTGATTTTCTTAAGCATTTCTTCTGCTTTTTCTACTACTTCGTGCAAAGCAACTACATAATTTACAAGCCCTAAAGAAAGTGAGGTTTTGGCATCAATCATATCGCCTGTCATCAGCAATTCCATAGCCTTCGAACGACCAATATAAATAGGCAAACGCTGTGTACCACCATACCCCGGAATAATTCCTAGATTAATTTCGGGCTGACCAAACTTTGCATTCTCAGATGCAATACGAATATGACAAGCCATTGCCAACTCACAACCACCACCCAAAGCAAAGCCATTTATAGCAGCTATAACAGGCTTAGGACAATTTTCTATTTTAAAAAAAATTTCTTGTCCACGTTCAGCAAACTTACGAGCAGTCATTTCATTTATCTCTGCAATTTCTGAAATATCAGCACCTGCAACAAAGGCTTTATTGCCTGCGCCAGTAATCAATACAGAGCTTACATCATCATCATCATAAGCACGAGTAATTGCTTTATCTATTTCTTCCATTGTAGCAATATTGAGAGCATTTAATTTGCTTTCTCTATTGATGGTGATTTTCAAAATTTTATCAGAGAGTGTTACAAGTAAATTATTGTATTCCATATATCAATTCTAAATTTTTAGTGAGGTTACTTGAGGTCAAAGGTAAGAAGTTTGATACGGATTCACAATTAATTTAATTGCCATGAAACAATTACAAATCAAAAATTATAGAGAACAAATGCAAATAATTGATTATCAGCGAATTAAAAAGATTAAAAAAAGAGTACTTTATTTAATTTCTAAATGATTTATTAAAAATCATACTTTCTGTAATGCCACCAATTTCTATTCCTATATCAAATATTGCTAAAAATCTAACCAAAAGAATATAAATTTGTTACCTTTGTTTAGCATAAAAATAAGATAAAAAAATTTTAGTTTCTCAAGTTCAATTTAGTTTCAAAACTATGGCATCAGCTACTCCCAAAAAAAATCAAAATCAAAAAAAGACAACTAAGAAAGTTATAAATAAGAATAAAGAAAATGTTGTGGATTCTATTCATTCGAATGGAAACCACCCCAATACAACCGATTTTATAGAAATTTTTGGAGCAAGAGAGCATAATTTGAAAGATATAGATATTTCATTTCCTCGTGAGCAACTTATTGTCATTACTGGAATTAGTGGAAGTGGAAAATCGTCCCTTGCCTTCGATACCATTTATGCAGAAGGACAACGCCGTTATATGGAAAGTTTTTCGGCGTATGCTCGTTCTTTTTTGGGCAACTTGGAGCGTCCAGATGTAGATAAAATAAATGGGCTTAGTCCAGTCATTAGCATCGAACAAAAAACAACTTCCAAAAATCCACGCTCTACGGTCGGAACAACGACAGAGATTTATGATTTTATGCGCCTTTTGTTTGCTCGTGCAGGAATTGCTTATTCCTACAATACAGGTGAGCGAATGATTCGTCAAACAGAAGAACAGATTTTAGATATTATTTTTGAAGATTATAAAAATAAAAAACTTGTTTTGCTTGCCCCAGTTGTCAAAGGACGAAAAGGGCATTATAGAGAGCTTTTTGTACAGCTTCGAAAAAATGGTTATACAAAAGTTAGGATTGATGGAGAAATAATGGAACTTGTTCCTAAAATGCAAACAGACCGTTACAAAACCCACGATATTGAAGTAGTTGTTGATAGAATTATTGTTACCAAAGATGATGAAAAACGTATTATGGCATCTTTGAAAACGGCTATGAAAGTCGGTAATGGAATTGTGATGGTGCAAGAACATGGGCAGTCGGAAGCTCGTTTCTTCTCTCGTTTTTTGATGTGTCCGACCACAGGAATTGCCTACGACGAGCCTGCACCAAATATTTTTTCATTTAATTCGCCTTACGGAATGTGCCAAACCTGTAATGGCTTAGGCAAAATTGAACAGCTTACCGAAGAGTCTATTATTCCAAATGATACACTAAGTATTAGTAGAGGAGCGATTGCGCCACTGGGAGAATATCGTGATACGTATTTTTTCAAAAAATTGGCTGCCTTTATGAAAACTCAAAAGGTAAATATTACTACTTCTTGGAAGCAAATTGATAAAAAAATTCAACAAAAAATCCTTCATGGTTCAAAAGAAATTATAAAAGTAAAAGCAAAATCTTCTGACAGAACATGGAATAGCGAGTTTGAGGGTGTTATTGATTATTTAGAAAAATATCAACTAGAAGGAGGTAGTTCGAAACAACAATCCAATTTAAAAGATTATTTGACCGTTACAGTTTGCCCAACCTGTGAAGCTGCAAGATTAAAAAAAGAATCTCTATATTTCAAAATTGCAGAAAAAAACATTTCAGAATTAGCACAAAAAGACATCAATCAATTAGGAGAATTTTTTAAAGATATTGAAAGCCGTTTGGAAAACAGACAAAATATAATTGCTGCCGAAATTTTGAAAGAAATTAGAAAAAGAATTGGCTTTTTGCTAGATGTTGGTTTGGATTATCTAACCCTTGACCGTCCTGTCAGAACACTTTCTGGTGGCGAAGCGCAGCGTATTCGTTTGGCTACTCAAATCGGAACGCAGCTTGTTGGTGTTTTGTATATTTTAGATGAGCCAAGTATCGGATTGCATTCAAGAGATAATGTAAAACTCATAAAGGCGTTACAAGATTTGCGTGATTTGGGAAATACAGTCATTGTTGTCGAACATGACAAAGATATGATGTTGGCTGCCGATTATCTCATAGACATAGGACCTGGTGCAGGAAGGCACGGAGGAAGAGTAGTGGAAGCAGGAACTCCAACAGAATTTTTGAAAGGAAATAGCACAACAGCACAATATCTAAATAACCAAAAACGTATCGAAATTCCGACAGAAAGAAGAAAAGGAAATGAAAAAGAACTTGTCTTAAAGGGTGCGAAAGGAAATAATTTGAGAAATGTAACAGCGCATTTTCCACTCGGAAAGCTGATTTGTATTACAGGAGTTTCGGGTTCTGGAAAATCTACATTAATTCATGATACGCTTTATCCAATCCTAAACAAACATATTTATAGAGGTGTCAAAACGCCTTTAGGATACAAAGAAATTGAAGGATTAAAGAATATTGATAAAGTAATTGAAGTCGACCAATCGCCTATCGGTCGTACTCCTCGCTCAAACCCAGCTACTTATACAGGTGTTTTTACGGATATTCGTGCTTTATTTACGCAGCTTCCAGAGGCAAAAGTAAGAGGTTATAAACCAGGGCGTTTTTCATTTAATGTAAAAGGAGGGCGTTGTGAAGAATGCGAAGGTGCAGGACGCAAACTTATTGAAATGGATTTTTTGCCAGATGTTCATGTAGAATGTCCGATGTGTAAAGGAAAACGCTACAACAGAGAAACCCTAGAAATTCGTTTTAAAGGAAAGTCTATTGCCGATGTTTTGCAAATGAGTGTAGAAGAAGCATCAGAATTTTTTGCCAATCAACCAAATATTTTACGTAGAATAAAAACGCTCAACGATGTTGGTTTGGGTTATATTACACTTGGACAACATGCCACAACGCTTTCAGGTGGAGAGGCGCAGCGTGTAAAACTTTCAAGCGAACTTTCCAAAAAAGATACAGGGAAAACTTTTTATATTCTTGATGAACCAACAACAGGTTTGCACTTTAAAGATGTACAATTTTTATTAGATGTTCTGACAAAATTGGTAGGAAAAGGCAATACTGTTTTGGTCATCGAACATAATTTAGATGTAATAAAAATGGCAGATTGGATTATTGATTTAGGTTTAGAAGGTGGTGCAGCAGGTGGACAAATTTTGGTAGAAGGAACACCTGAAAAAGTAGCCAAAAATAAGAAAAGCTATACAGCTAAATTTTTGAGAGAGGAATTGAAGTAATCAAAACTCTCTTCTTGCTTACCAAACTCAAAAACCGTATTTTTACAGAATAATAAACATAAAAAATAGTAATAAAATGAAAATAGGCGATAAAGTGCGTATGCTTTCAGGAACAGAAGAAGGCGTTATCACAAAAATCTTACAACACGGACAAGTAGAAATAGAAATTGAAGACGGTTTTGCTTTGCCTGTTATGGCTGCCGAGGTAGTTTTGATTAATAAACAAGAAGAAAAATATTTTGGTAAAAAATCTCCTATCGTAGAAGTAGAAGAAAAAAAATCGTTTCTTCCTCCTGTCAAAAAAGTAAAAAAATCTACGGTTGGAGAAGGACTTTATCTTGCTTTTACTGATTTTAATGATAAATTATTGAATGTTTATTTGATTAATAATTTGTCTTATTCTATGCTTGTTACGGTTAGTGAACAACTAGAAAATGGACATGAAAAACATCTTTTTTCTGAAAAAATAGATAAAAATAATGCACCAAAAATTCATCGTTTGAGTAGAGAAGAATTTAATAACTGGAAACCTCTTATCATTAGAGCAATATTTTTTAAAGATGGAAATTTCGAACCCAAACAAACACTCTTTTTCCAAATGGGTTTTAATAATTCCTTTTTCAGAATCAAACGAACTGCACCCGTTTTGGAAAGAGAATCTTATCTTTTTAGAGTAGAAGGACGAGAAATTCAGCCCAATTTACCAACTGAAAAACCAGAAGTTATTGATGTTAATAGTCTTAGAGAGCGAATTATAGAAAATAGCTCAAAAGTTTCTCCTTACAAAACAGAAGCTCCTCCTTCAGAAATTGATTTGCATATTGAAGAGTTATCGCCAGACCATTATGATGTAATGACAAATGAAGCAATTATTACGATGCAATTAAACCATTTTGAAATTTATTTGGACAAGGCGTTGGCTGCAAATATGGAATCAATCATTTTTATTCATGGAATAGGTGTTGGAAAGTTAAGACAAGAAATTCATAAACGACTTAGTGGACATTCACACGTAAAATATTATCAAGATGCCTATAAAGATAAATTTGGTTATGGAGCTACGAAAGTAGTTTTTAAATAGTAGCTTTAGCTTGATTAAAAGTAGCTTACGCTTTAGCGTGAGTAAAAAAGTAGCTTACGCTTTAGCTTTCGTAAAAACAAAAAACGAACTTTTTGATACATTAAGCAGTTACTTTTAAGTAAATCACTAAAAAAATTATAACGAAAATAATAGCAATATGCACAACGAAACGCAACGACAAAAACAAGTTTCCAAAATTATACAAAAAGATATTGGTGAAATTTTTCAAATCAATAATATTGGTAAAGATTCTTTAGTTACAATTACTTCAGTCAAATCTGCTCCTGATTTGGGGCTGTGCAGAATTTATGTAAGTGTTTTTCCTCCGATAAAACAATACACTGTAATGGAAGAAATTGAGAAAAAAAGCAGAATGATTCGAAGTGAAGTAGGCAAACGAGTAAGGCATCAATTTCGTAAAGTTCCAGAATTAGAATTTTTTATAGACAAAACCGAAGAAGAAGCTGCTGAAATAGAACAGCTTATCGATAGTTTGGACATTCCTCCTGCGCCACAAGAAGATGACGAAAACTATAAAGATTATAAAGATGAAGGAAGGTTAGATGCCGATGATTTTTAACCTCATATTGGTATAATTTACGATTTGTGGTAGCTTATGTTTTGCCTAAAAATAGCTAACAAAAATGTATCAAATACTTTAACTTTCGAAAAAATATCCATTTCAAAAATTAAAATTAATTTTTGAAATGGATATTTTTTTGCCCTATATATAACAAAAACCATTTAAACTTTTGGTGGTGTTACACAAAGTATGATTTTCAATACCGTTGTTGGTGTTTTAGCGAAGCGACACCAACAACCAAATAACTTATCATACTTTTTACAACACCACTAAACTTTTTTATTAAATTAACATAAACTCAATATTATTTATCTTTCTAGTGTATGCTTTGGTGTGTAAAGGATTGGCATAAAATAATTTGTTTTTTATGAACATGCCCTCTATATTGTTATTAACTACTAATTATTTTAAACGGACTTTATTATATTGCAAAAAAGAAAATTTCACAAGACTTAACTACTAACTAGCTTTGATTATGGAAAATAAAAACCACACAGATAATCTTAATGTAGAAAATGAAATAAAAGATTTAATAGGAAAAAATGAGTTCATTGAAGCAACAAATCTCAACAAATATCATATAGAATTATTTGCAGGCTTATTGATGCGTGCCTTAAAATTACACAAAGCAAATGACCTTTATAAAGCTATTGCGACCCAAGAAGGGTTAGATTTTCTAAAATCTTTTTTTGATTTTTTGAATATCAAAACGATTGTTAATCAACAAGAGTTGGCTCGTTTTCCAAAGGAAGGAGCTTTTATTACTGTTTCTAATCACCCTTTTGGTGTGATTGATGGGCTTTTATTGATGCGTTATTTGGTAGAACAAAATAAAGACTTTAAGGTAATGGGCAATTTTTTATTAATGAAAATTCAGCGTTTAGCTCCTTATGTTATTCCTGTAAATCCACTAGAAAACCATCAAAAAGCATATTCTAGTATGGCTGGTATGAAGGCTGCACTTACACAACTTCGTGATGGCAAACCTTTGGGGATTTTTCCTGCTGGCGAGGTGTCTAGTTATCAGCCCAATTCAAAAATAATTTCTGACCGTCAATGGCAAACCCCTGCTATCAAGCTCATCAAAAAGGCAAAAGTTCCGATTGTTCCTATTTATTTTCAAGGAAGTAATAGCCGTATTTTTCATTTAATAGGCAAATTGCACCCTCTTTTGCGTACAGCTTCAATTCCTCGTGAAATGTTTAATAAAAAAGGAGAAGAAGTAAGAATCAGAATTGGTAACCCTATTTCTGTAAAAAGTCAAGAAGATTTTAATGATATAGAACGTTTTGGGCGTTTTTTGAGAGCAAAAACATATGCTTTAGGTTCGACAATGGAAGTCAAAAAATTCTATTATCCTTCTTTTACATTTCCTTCCAAACCTCAAGAAATTGTTAAGGAAAACCCAAAAGAAACATTGATAAAAGAAGTAGAAAATCTTAAAAAAGAAAATAAATTACTTTTTGTTCAGCAAAACTATGAAGGATATGTAGCCAATTCGAATCAAATCCCTTGTATTCTCAATGAAATAGGAAGGCTGCGTGAAATAACTTTTAGAGAAGTAGGGGAAGGAACAAATAAAAAAACAGATTTAGATGAATTTGATTTGTATTATCATCATTTATTTATTTGGGACAAAAATGAAAACAAAATTGTGGGAGCATATCGTGTTGGTAGAGGTGATAAAATATTGCGTCGTTTTGGTAAAAAAGGATTTTATTTGGAGAGTCTTTTTAAAATGAACGATGAATTTTCACCTTATTTAGAAAAATCATTAGAACTGGGACGTTCATTTATTAGAAAAGAATATCAACAAAAACGACTGCCTTTGTTTTTATTATGGAAAGGAATTTTATTTTTTTTACTCCAAAACCCTCAATATCGTTATTTGATAGGACCTGTCAGTATTAGCAACAATTATACAGAAGCATCTAGAGAATTAATTGTACAATTTATTCAACGTTATTTTTATGATAAAGAATTATCAAAACTAATTACACCAAGAAAAAAATTTAAACCTAAAATAGATTTATTAGATATAGATGCTCTTTTTGAAGGCGCACAGGATTTGGCGCAACTAGACAAACTATTGTGGGATTTAGAACCAAATCGTCATTCTGCTCCTGTTTTATTAAAAAAATATATTCAATTAAATGCAAAAATAATTTCCTTTAATCTTGACCCCAAATTTAATAATGCACTTGATGGATTAATGATTTTGGACATCAAAAAAGTACCCGAAGAAACTATTAAGAATTTGAATAAGGAAATGAAATTGCCTTCTTAGTTTTTTGGCTGGTTCAAGTGACAACACTTGAACCAGCTTTTTTTTACTTCAAAATCTTACTACTAATCATATCCAAAACACCATCAATTTTAGTTGTAAGTTCTTCATTTTCAACACCATGACGATTTGCTAAAAATGACCCTTTAAAATAACTAACTTGAGTTTTTCCATTTGTATTTTCCCAAATAAGTATTTTCATAGGCAAATCTAATCCGATAGTAGCATTTAGTTTCATTAGTTTACTTCCTACTTGAGGCTTTCCAAAAATAAACAAACGAGTTGGGGATAATTCTAAGCCTACACCTTTGGCAGCCTTGTCGTGTTCTACCTTCGAAATAAGTTTAAACTCTTTTTCTAACAATAGTTTTTCTAACTTTTCACTTGTTTCATCTACTGATAAGCTACTTTTTTTAGTTTGTAATTCTAATAAAACATTTTCTAGTTTTAAGTCTTGTAATTTGGTTTCATCTATATCAGATTTGCTAATTTTATCTAATAATGAATTTATTTTTTCTTCAATTTGAGGCAAACTCATCTCATAACGATTCATCAAAACAGAAGCACTATTGTAGATTACTTTTGTTTGTCCATTATCATCATATACAAGCATTTTCATAGGCAAATCTATTGCAACAACTTGATTTTGTTGCATTAATTTTGTCCCTACTTTTGGATTTCCAAAAATAATCAAACGGCTTTGAGGTATTTCTATTTCTACACCTTTTGCAGCTTCTGAATGGTTTACTTCTGCAATAATTTTGATATTTTCGTTAGATTCAATCGCCGATTTTATGACATTGTAAACTTCATCTACTGATTTTGAATATTTTTTTTGTACAAAAGGCTTCTGATTTTTTGCGCTATTGCCTTCATCAATAACAATAGTTGTAGTGTCTGTATTTTGAAGAGAATCTAAAGACGAGATTTCTGAATCTGTCTTTTTATTATCTTGACAAGATGAAAAAAGTAAAATAGAAGAAGCACAGATTGGAACAAAATAACTAAAAATAGTTTTCATAATTTTTTTGAAAATAAATAATTTTTTTTTACTAATTTTTTTTGAAAATAAGAATTAACAAATTTAACCTCTTCTTATTCTAAACACAAATACTATTTTTCTCTTAATTTGTTTATTTCTTCTTCGGACAAGCCTGTCATTTTAACTAATAAGGCATTGCCTGCTCCTTCTTTTATACCTATTAAGGCAGACTCAATAGCTTGTTGTTGTTTTCCCTCCTCTTTTCCTTCTTCTCTACCTTCTTCTCTGCCCTCTTCTTTTCCTTCCAAGAAATAAGTATCCATAGAGCTTTTCAAATCCCAATAGTCTTTCAAACTTTCTTGATAAACAAACTGCTCCTTTTTATCGTACTTGGCTACTTCTGCCACTTCTAATAGCCTTCTAAAAACACCTGCCTGTAAGTTATCAGGTCTATTGGCTAATTTGTGCAAATTTTTGAAAGCAAAAAGCCATCGCTCATAATCGCTTTCCAGCTCTTCTAATTTTTTATCAAATTTAGGAATTTCTAAAAAAACAAAAGTCAGTTTTTCGTAAAAAATTCTGTTAGAAGTAGTTTCGACAAGTTTTACATTATGATGAAATTGGTTAGAGTCTGAATCCTCAAACTCAAAATCCAAAATTCCGATAGTATAGACGTTTCGGAGTTCATACTTCCAGTCTTTTCCTTTCAGAGCTTGTTCTTGAATGGCAAAAGTGGAATAATACAAACTTCTGTCTTTAAAAAATTGCTGTTTTATTCGTTGGACTTCTACAATAAATTTTTCACCCTCTTGATTGGTGCAATACAAATTATAAATAGCCTTTCTATCTCGGTCAGTTTTGCCCAAATGTTCTGTATTGAGATATGTCAAATCAACTATTTTTCTCTATCACGCAATAGCTCATTCAAAAAATTAATCAATAAATCTTTGTTGGGCTCTTCTCCAAATATTTTTTTGAAACCAAAATCTGTAAAAAGATTAATGTATCGTTCTGTCATTGTGATTTAGATTAAAGGTTGAAAAATTAAATAAGAAATATTATAACTCAAATTTCGTTGATAAATTAGTAAAGAAAAGATACAGTATTTTACATTTTATATAGCTATACTTTTGACTTTCTCAACAGCCTTATGATATACTTCTTCATACAAAGGCAAAATATTCGAAAGCTCAAATTCTTTTGCTCTCTTGAGTGCATTTTCTTTAAAAACGGGCAAATTATTATCATCTAAGATAGTCAGTGCATTTTTTGCCATATCTTCTACATCGCCTACATCGCTCATAAAACCACTTACCCCCTGCACATTGAGTTCTACAAGTCCACCTGCATTACTAGAAATTACAGGAACTTGACACGCCATCGCTTCCAAAGCAGCCAAACCAAAACTCTCGGTTTCAGACGGCATCACAAACAAATCTGCTACCGACAAAACTTCCTCAATTACATCAATTTCGCCCAAAAAACGAACATCATTAGAAAGATTCAATTCTTTTACAAGGTCTTCCATCGGTCTTCTTTCAGGTCCTTCTCCAACAAGTAATAATTTGGCTTCAATCTCTTTTCTGACTTTAGCAAAAACTTTTATTACATCATCGATGCGCTTTACTTTTCTAAAATTAGAAGTATGAACTACTAATTTTTCTCCATTCGGACAAATAGCCTTCTTAAAATGGTCTTTTTTCTGTTTTTTGAAGCGTTCTAAATCAATGAAATTTGGAATAACATCAATTTCGTTTTTCACTCCAAAGGTATCATACGTTTGTTGGCGAAGGCTATCCGAAACAGCCGTAACTCCATCAGACTCATTGATACTAAAAGTTACAACAGGCGCATAACTTGGGTCTTTTCCAACAAGCGTAATATCTGTTCCGTGCAACGTGGTAACTACTGGAATTTGTATGCCTTCTGTTTTCAAAATCTGTTTTGCCATATACGCTGACGACGCATGAGGAATGGCATAATGAACATGAAGAAGGTCAAGTTTTTCACATTTGACTACGTTTACCATTTTGCTGGCAAGAGCAAGCTCATAAGGAGGATATTTGAAAAGTGGATAAGTTCGAATATCAACTTTATGATAAAAAATATTGCCACTCAAAAGAGCAAGGCGTGAAGGTTGGTCGTAAGTAATAAAATGAACTTGATGCCCTGCTTCTGCAAGTGCTTTTCCGAGTTCAGTAGCTACTACGCCACTTCCACCATAAGTAGGATAACAGACAATTCCAATTTTCATTGATGTTTTTTTAATAAGAAGTAAAAAAGAATTTGATTAAAATTTATAATGTTTTTATTCGAAGCTAACTATGAACTTGTTTAAGAATATACATTTTTTCATAAAATTGAACTTGCAAACCCAATTCTATGGAAAAATAATCTAGCTTTTATTGGCGTTTTAGTGTAGCGATACCAACAAATAAACTTACAAAATCAATTCCTAAACAAGTTCTATTTTTAAACTGTGGTTTTTCCCATAAAATCATCAAAATAAATGGCAGAATGTGAAGCATTATAAATACATTTTCCATTTTCTATTAATAATACTTGGGGCGATTCGTGATTAATATTCAATTCTTGTGCAATCAGATTTGAAATATCTCTATACTGAATTAAATCTAAATAATAAGGAGCTACATTTCCTATTTTTTCTTGATTCCACTGACGTTCGAAACGAGAAAGAGCCATCGTACTGATAGAACAGCGTGTGCTATGTTTGAAAATAAGCACAGGAACGGTGTCAGAATTTTTAATAATTTCTTCTAATTTTTCGGTACTTTCTAGCTTGTTCCAGTTCATTATTTTTTCATTAAAGAGTTTAGAGATGAATTTGGTAACTAAATTCATTGTTTTTTTGATTAAAAATAGCGTTAAAAATTTATATTCAAAACGTGTCTTTGTGTGTAAAGTTTAGAGATTTTTTTTGAAAAACATAATTTTATACTCGGCTTTGTATTTTTTTAAAGGTTTGGAATCAAAATAGTAAATAATGAGCATAAAAAAAGACAACCTAAGATATTAGATTGTCTTTTGAGTGTAAGATTTAGCTATCCAATGTTATGGCTTTCACAACATCAACAAACTTTGAAATACTATTCTCCATCTTTTTTGATAAAAGTATATACATAATTACCTCCGTTGCCCGAAATACTAAAGATAAATTGATTAATGATTTCTTCAGTCGTTGTATTTTGATACAAAAAGTAACCATGATTTCCACTTGTGTTCGAAGTTCCTAATACTTTTCCTGCTATTTGTGCCGAACCTATTGTTTGTTGTGGAATAAATAAATCAATAGCTTGAGGAGAATTTATATCTACTAATTGAATTTTGAATTGAGTTGTGCTGTCAGAGTTAGGAAAAAATTCTGTAAAAATAACTTCATCAGAAGTACTTCCTGTTCTTATATTTGCTTCTATTCCTAAAAATTCAAGGTCGCCTACTTTAATATTTCCAGTATAATCTCCAACAATTAGAGAAGGATAATCTAACTTTGGAAGTTTTTCTTCTTTATCTTTACAAGATGAAAACATAAATAAAGAAGAAAACATAAATAAAATAAGAATATAAACAGTTTTTTTTCTTTGTTTTGATTGAATATTCATAATTTGTATAATTCTAGTGATTTTTGTTTTTTTATTAAGATGCAAAATTACGCATAAATTATTTTATAACAAGACCCTTTTTTTAAAGAAAACGCTGCATTATATTATTTTTTGACTCTTTTTTAGGAATAGGAATTAAACAAATCGCTATTTTTTTACCCAACTCGTTGATAATCAGCTATTTAAACTTGTATTTTTCAACTAGCTTTTTGCCATACTACTAGACATTTTTTTTGTAACCGTCAATCACGATTTTGTCTAGTAGTATGCTTTTTTGCTTTACTCGTAATCGATACTTAGGGTGCTAAACGCACAATTTCCCAAAGAGGCGCATACCTTTCTTCTCCATCTTCTTTCAAAAGATAGCTAATTCGGTCGTGTAAGCGACTTTCTCTGCCTTGCCAAAATTCTGCATAATCAGGTATTAAACGGTATCCTCCCCAGTTTTTGGGTCTTTCTATAAAATTTGTTTCTTCATAATTTTTTTTGATAGAATCAAAATGCCTTTCTAGCTCATCTCGTGTATTCAAAATACGGCTTTGTGGAGAAGCAATCGCTCCCATTTGGCTTTCAATAGGACGGCTTTTGAAATAATGATTCGATTCCTCTTCACTAATTTTTTCTACTTTTCCTTCTATTCTAACTTGCCTTTCTAACTCTGCCCAAAAAAAAGTTAGGCTAGCATATTGATTTATTTCTAGGTTTTCTCCTTTTCTACTCTCATAATTTGAATAAAAAACAAAGCCATCATCAATACTTTTCAAAAGCACAACACGAGCCGAAGGACGATTATTTTTGCCTACCGTAGAAAGTACCATGGCGTTGGCTTCTGCCGACATATCTGCATCTAATGCTTCTTGAAACCATTTTTTAAACTGTTCGATAGGGTTTTCTGCAGTATTTTTAATATTCAACGCTGTCTTTTTATAATTTTGTCTTAAATTTCCTAAATCCATAAAAATAATAGTTTATTGTCTGATTTTAATCTAAGTGATTTTTTTAATATAAACTCAACATTTTTTTTTGAAAGATGTTTTTTTTGAAGAATTAAAAAAAATAGGCACGAATTTTTCATTATTTATAAGGTAATAAATAAATCAATTTTGATTTAACATCTCATTAACAATTAAATTTGGATAAAGCATCTGTTTTGATTTACTAATTTTGTATTTTTGCCATTATCAAAACTTTATTATTCTATTTTCATCATTAAAAACTTTATTAACAATGAAATTCACAAAATACTCTTTTACATCTTTGGCTTTTAGCTTTTGTTTATTCTTATTTTTATCCTCTGGTGCAATGGCACAAGGTGTTTTTCAGTTCGAATTAGAATCTTTTGATTTTGGTTCGGTAGAAGAAGGCAACAAAGCTGAAAAGACATTTACATTCAAGAATACAGGAAATCAACCAATTATTTTGAGTAAGGTACGTGCTTCTTGTGGTTGTACAACTCCAAACTGGACTCGTGAACCTGTTATGCCAGGGCAAAATGGCAAAATTGAGGTAAGTTATAATAGTGCTGGTCGTCCTGGAGCTTTCAACAAAACAATTACAATTACTTCAAATGCAACTGAAGCAACAAAAGTGTTAAAAATTCGTGGAAACGTAGTAAGAGACCCTGCAAACGACCCAAAAATGACAGTTGAACGCAATGTAATAGCTTTAGGCAAAATCAAAAAAGGAGAAGCTGTTACTTACAAAATATCATTTAAAAATGAAGGAAAAAAACAACTTCAAGTACATAACTTAACGAGTACATGTAGCTGTGTAAAATTAGCAGGTAGAGCCACTGCAGGCGCAGGAGAAACAAAAGAATTAGAAATCGTAATTACACCAACTCAATTAGGAGCTTTTGAAGACAACATTATTATTTATACAAATAGCCGTTCACAAGGAACTGTTAGTATCAAACTTCAAGGCAAGGTTGTAGAAGGTTCTAGTAGTATTCTTCGTAACGAAAACTCTGGATTCTAAGGAACAATTAAAAAATAGGAATTTATCATACTACTAGACATTTTTATTTTGTAACCCTCAACGACGGTTTTGTCTAGTAGTATGGTAATTTCAATTCTTAAACAAGAATAAAACACAAAAACCTTATTTGAAATAATCAAATAAGGTTTTTTTTATAGAATTAATTTTAATAAAATTGTTGGTCTTTGAGCTGGATAATACTCCTAGTTTTTTTATTAAAATTCAATCCAAATCATTAATTTTACAAAAAAAATTAAACCTATAAAATTTATTCTTCAAAACTCAAATGAAAATTAGTATTATTACAGCTCGTTCGAAAAATGGCGTAATTGGTTCGAACAATTCTCTTCCTTGGAAAATGCCTTCAGATATGCGTTTTTTCAAACAAACAACTATTGGGCATCACGTTTTGGTAGGGCGCAAGACCTACGAAAGTTTTAGGGTTCGGCTCGTCGAACGTTCAGTGTCTATTTTGACTACAAATTCGGCTTATCAACCAACATATAAAGAAGACCAAATTATATGTTCTTTGGAAGAGGGAATCAAAAAAGCAAGAGAGCAAAATGAAACTGAGGTTTTTATTATTGGAGGCGAACAAATTTATAAAGAAGCCTTAAATAAAAATCTGGTTACCAATATGTATGTTACCGAACTTGATGCAATTATAGAAGGAGATGCTTTTTTTCCAGATTTTGATGAGGCAAAATGGAAAATTATACGAAAAGATAGCTTTGCAGCAGGCGAAAAAAATGATTATGATTATAGTTTTGTCTTATATGAAAAAAAATAATTTTTTAATCTAAAGACGAAATATAAATTAATCCTTTATCAACATAAAGTGGGTCATACGTTTTGGCTTTCCAAAAAATAGGGTGTTTTTTTCCAGTATTATGAATATGAAACGCATTTTTATAATCTTCTTCTTCTAAATATTTTCCATAATTAGCAATGCACCATTGAATCGCAATTTGAAGCCCTTTTTTGCCATTCAAATCATCAATCGTTAGCCCTTCTTTTATGACATGATAGCCCATAATTTGTAAAGCTCCCCACGAAGTTGCCAACATAGTAATTTCATCATCCGAATATCTTTTTAAATCTTTTTGAGTAAGGTTTGCATATCTTTTTCGTCTGCCCTCTTTTACAGCCTTCAATTTTTTGAAAACATTAGGTTCATAACGGCTTTGAGGAGGGTTTTTAGCAGAACATTCTAATAAAACTAGAGCTTTAAAATACTCTGGGGGAGCTTCTAATTCTTTACAAATACGTTCGATTTCTTCGCCATAATTTTGCTCTACTTTTGCTATTGCTTTTATTTTTGTATGCTCCGAAAAAATAGGTTTGAGCGAATTATAAGAACAAGAACGAAAATTCCAAACAATATGAATAAGAATAACAGCCACAAATATTTTGAGAAACAAACGCATAAGAATAATTACAAATTAAGAAATATGAGCTAAAAATTAGAGTTATTATGATAGAAGCTGTTTAAACTTTTTATTAAATTAAGTTTAAGAAAGATTGATGTATGTTCGTTTTCTTAGCAGCATTATTTTTGCATAAATCACACTTGTAAGGAAGTATTTTTTTCATAAAAATACTATTTTTTTAGCAAGAATCAATAATAAAGTTAATTTTTATCGGCATCAAATTTATGATGTTTTTCTCCTCGTTTGGATAATTCACTTAAAAGCATTCTTCTAAACTGTCTTTCTGTTCGGAATAATTGCCCTATTTTTTCTACTGAAATAATACTTTTAAATCTTTCAAAATATAATTTATCAATAGCTAATTCTTCTTCACGTAGTTCGAATGTTTTTTTGAAAGAAGTTTCTAATTTTGCTCCTGTTAGATATTTTCCTTTCTTTCGATTTTTTTTGAGTTGTTGTTTAATACTTTCTCTTTTTGCAGAATATTCGTTATAAATAGGAAAAAATTTAGCAGCTTCATCAGAAGAGAGATTTAAGTTTTGAGTAATCATGGCTACTCGCATGGCTTTTAATTGTTCACTCATCTGTTGATTTCCATTTCTTTTTTGAGCAAAAACAGAAACAGATAAAAAAAAGAATAAAACAAATAAAGTATAAAATTTAGTATTCATGTGATTTGATTGATTATTTTAAGAATTAAAATTAGATAATTTGCATACTTTTATAAATATTCTTCTTCCAACATCAAATCTAGTGATTCTGAATCAATAGAGTTTAAATCAGATTCTTCAAAGATATTTGTTTTTTCTAAATCAGAATTTTCTGGCATAAAACTAACAACTTCGCTTTCAGAAATATCTTCATCTAACAAAAAATCTTGTATTTGTTGAGTTGATACTTCCGAAAAATCTATTTTTTGTGTTGTTGAAAGATTTGTAATGTTTTCTAAATATGTATAATCATATTTATTTATTCCAAGCAAAACAACAAAAAGCAAAAGAATACTTGCAGCTATCCCAATAAATTGAGGCTTTTTCCAAAATGCAGGGCTACTTTTTGTTTCTTTTTTAATTGAATCAATAGAAACAGATGTTGATGTTTTATTTGGATTTTGGTGCTGTTCTTCCTTTTCTATTTGTGCATAAATTTTATCAGAAATGCTATCAAAATGAGCTTCAGTCGGCATTTGAAAAGGTTGTTTTTTGGGTATATCTTCTAATTTCATTGTAAAATTTAGTTAAATTATTTTTATATTTTATTGATAGTTTTCTTTCAAATAAGCCTCAATTTTTTTTGTAGCCAAATGATAAGAAGCCTTTAACGCCCCAAGAGAAGTACCTACTATTTGAGAAATTTCATTATATTTCATCTCATCAAAATACTTCATATTAAAGACTAGCCGTTGTTTATTAGGTAATGTCAAAATTGCTTTTTGAAGAATTAATTGAACTTCTTCGCCCGAAAATTGCTCATCGCTTTCTAAATTTTGCATCAATTCTTCTGATACTTCATTCATTTTCAGACCATATTTTTTCTTTTTTCTATCCAAAAAACGTAATGTTTCATTGGTTGCAATTCTATAAATCCAAGTATAAAGTTTTGCTTCATTTTTAAATTTAGCTATATTTTTCCATACCTTGACAAATACTTCTTGCAGCAAATCATCTGCATCATTAGCATCAATTACCATTTTTTTGATATGAGAATAAATGGCTTGCCTATGTAATCGCATAATTCCATCAAAGGCAATTTTGCGTTCTTTTGGGCTACTTTGTGGGTTTTGTAATTGCCCAACCCACTTTTGCTCCTCTTTTATTTGGTTAGATTGAGTTATATCTGACAAAGAAAATAGATTAAAAGGAAAATAAATAAAATTTTAGTAAAATGGACTTATCTATTAGACACACAAAATGAATAAAAGTTTAATCAAAAAATAAAAAATAGTGGAAAATCTTCTCTTAATCTTTGTCTGTTTGTTTTTAGGTTTTGTTTTCAAACACATTCCTATTTTTCCAAAAAACACTCATATAGGAATCAATACATACATTATTTGGGTTGCTTTGCCTTGTCTTGCTTTGATTTATATTCCAAAATTAGATTTTTCTTTCCAACTCATTTGGTTGGCTGCAATGGCGTGGATTATTTTTGGATTAAGCATTTTATTTTTTAAAGTATTATCAAAAATATTTAATTGGGATAGACAGACCGAAGGTTGTTTGGTATTGGCGTGTGGGCTTTGCAATACTTCTTTTGTTGGTTTTCCTTTATTGGAGTTTTTATATAATTCGAAACAGCCTTTGCATTATGCCATTGTTTGCGACCAAGCAGGTTCTTTTTTAGTCGTTGCTACTGTGGGTGTAATTGTGGCAATGAATTATGGAGGTGATAAACCTACAACAAAAATTATTTTCAAAAAACTATTTTATTTTCCTCCTTTTCTAGCTTTTTTGTTGGCTTTTATTTTACTTCCTTTTGGTGGAATAGAAAAATTATTTTTTCAATTTAATGGATTAGAACACATAGGAACACTTTTAGAGAATGTCTTAAAAAAATTAGCTGCGCCTTTGGTTGCGTTGGCTCTCTTTTCGGTAGGGCTTCAAATAGAGTTTTCGAAAGACAACTTCAAATTACTTAACCCTCTTTTTTTGGGGCTTTTCTACAAACTTTTTTTAGCTCCTTTGGCTATTTATTTTATATATTTAATTGTTTTTACAGAAAAAAATATTGTCTTCCAAATTGGAATTTTGGAGTCTGCTATGCCACCTATGGTAACAGGAGTTTTGCTGGCACAAGAGTACAAACTCAATCCAAAATTAGGCAGTTTTTTACTTGCGATTGGTATTCCTGTTTCTATTACGACGGTTTATTTTTGGTATTTGTTTCTAATTTCATAGATATTTTTATTTTTTTCTATCAAAAATAAAATTTATATGGTTCTAAAAACAATATATGTCCTTAAATAACTTTAGTCAAATAGAGTATCTTTACTATTGATGATATTTGCTAGATTTTTGTTTGTAATTTTGTTTTATACTCAATAAAAATTATTTTCCGAAACCTTTAGGGTTTAAATACAAATAGTTTTTACACAACTATTTGCCAAACTCAATTATGTAGGAGTATAGGAGTATATAAGTTCTTTTATAAAAAAGGTGTTCGTTTTGTAGCATCTTTTGTTTTTTTAATAAATTTGACCTTAATTAAATTGTATGAATAAGTTGGTAATATTAGTTTCCAAAATTAATTTTGTAATACTTTTTGGTATTTTTAGTTTAATTTCCTTGGAAAGCATCGCTCAAACAGCTTCAGATATTGAAGCTACAAAAGAAGAAAGTAAAAAAAATAAACTCTCGGCTCGCCAAAAACAAGCTCTCAAAAACCCAAACCGAAAACCTTTTACAGGAGTAATTGGAGCGATGCAAGTAGAGGTTGATTTATTCAAACTAAAAGTTCACCCAAAAAGAGATACTGTTATTATGGGCATTACTTTTACGGTCGGAAAAATGCGTACTCGTGATGTGGTCGTGGTAAAATCTGGAATTGGAAAGGTAAATTCTGCAATGACAGCAGCACTTTTGTTAGAACATTTTAATCCATCAGAAGTAATTTTTACAGGAATTGCAGGAGGTATTGATTCATCTTTTTTACCAGGTGATATTGTGGTAGGAGATAGGGCAGCACAACACGACTTTGGGCAGCTCACTACGGAGGGCATTACAGTTTGGCAAACATTTGATTATGATGAAACTTCAAATCCTCTATTTTTTCCCTGTGATTCTTTACTAATAAAAAAATCGCAAGAAGCAGGAGAAAAAGCAAGAATAAAGTTTATCAGAACTTATGATGCCAAACGCAAACCAACCATCAATACAGGCACAATCGTAACAGGTGATGTTTTTGTTGCTTCAACACAGTTTAAGAATCGTTTGGAAAAAGAATTTGAGGCAAAAGCTGTTGAGATGGAAGGGGGAGCAGTTGCTCAAATTTGTTATCAACAAGATGTTCCCTTTGTTATTATTCGAAGTATTAGTGATACAGCCGATGAAAATGCAGCCAAATTGTACAAAAAGTTTTTGAAAGTTGCTTCTTTTAATGCTGCACACTTAGTGAGTGAGCTTATTTTTCTTTTGGAAAAAGAAAGTAAAAATAGAGTCAATAACTAAAAATAAGTAACTCAACAAGATTAAATATATATTTTACATCTTTACTCAAGAAGATAATTTAATTAAATTGCGTTCTCAAACCTAGTTTGAAATTTTATACCTTTTATTTATTCAAGTTTAAGCAGTTGAGCAAAATTAAATATACTTAATTTTGCTTACCTACTTATCAAATTATCAAAATTTATTTTTATGAAAAAGATTGCTCTTTTGGCTATTGTAGCTATTTTTATGTTTGCTTGTCAGGCAAAAAAAACAGAAACTACTGAGAAAACAGCAGATTCAGTGGCTCTTAAAGTAGAAAAAACTCCAATAGAAGAAACAGTTGTTGAAGAAACTCCACAAGAAATTGTATATCAAGTTCGTGGTATAATTATCGAAATTCCTGCAGCAGATGAAGAAGGAAATGCGATGGTTATGGTTAGCCATGAAGAGATTCCAGAGGTAATGGGAGCTATGAAAATGGCATTTAAAACAAATGCAAATGATTTGAGTGAAATTACTAAAGATGACAAAGTTTCTTTTGAAATGCTCAAAACAGATGAAGGCTATACAATGAGAAATATAGAAAAACTTCCAACAGAAACTGAATTGACACTCATGAAATAATTTTTTTGATTTGATAAATCAAGTTGCTATGGAATAATTAAAAATTACAACTTTAATATATTGAATATCAATAGATTAAAATTATGACTCAGTAATTTAATTTCTATTCCTACACAAATTAAGTGATTTGATTTATCAAATCTTTGAATATCAGTTTTGATATTCCTTTTTATTTATTTCATAAAGTGTGCAGGTTTCTAATCTTTTATCTTCTTTTAAAGCTGGATGTTCGAAATTTTTGACGTATTTCATTCCAATTTTTTCCATTACTTTTATAGATTTCAAATTTATTTGGGGTGCGACAGCTTTTATAGATTCCAATTTTTTATTAAAAAAAGCAAATTCCAAACAACGCTTTGCGCCTTCGGTTGCATAGCCTTTGCCCCAATATTTTTTTGCTAACCTCCAACCAATATCCACACAAGGCGTAAAATCAGCTTCAAAATTTTGTTTTGCAATTCCGATAAAGCCAATAAACTCGTCCGTTTGTAATTCATCAACAGCAAAATAACAAAATCCATTTTCATCAAATTGAGTTGTCATTTTTTTTATTAGAGCTTTGGTTTGTTCGTAAGAAGGCAAAAAAGCAAAAAATTCCATTACGTCTTTATCAGAATTAAGAGCAAATAATTTGTCTGTATCAGAAGGCTTCCAATTTCTGAAACCTAATCGCTGTGATTTGAAAATATATTTGTTGTACAAGAGATGTTTTTTTTAGTAAATTTTATTTTGATTAAATTTGTTACCTCAAAAATAAAAATAAAATATATAAAATGGCTTTAAGAATAACAGATGCTTGTATAAATTGTGGGGCTTGTCAGATAGAATGTCCAAACAATGCAATTTATGAAGCTGCTCAAAACTGGTCGTTTGCAGAAGGAACACATCTGAAAACAATAGAAACACAGGAGGGAGAAATTATAGATGCACAAAAAAAATTCCCTCCCTTAGATGATTTTATTTATTATATCGTAACTGACAAATGCACTGAATGTAATGGTTTTCATGATGAGCCTCAATGCGCCTTTGTCTGCCCTGTTGATTGTTGTATAATTGATGAAAATAATTTGGAAACAGATGAAGAATTATTATTAAAAAAAGCATGGTTGCACAACCAATAAGATATTTTTTCTTAGAGTACTGGACACTAGATGTATTTGCTGTTCTGTGAGTCACAGAACAGGGAAAAACACTGTGAGTCACAGAACAGGGAAAAACACCATTCGTTGGTGTTTTAGCGTAGCGACACCAACAACTTTTTAACTCATGTCCAGTACTCTAAGACTATTTAGCATTTTACTCTTTAATTCTAATTTCGTTGTCTTGTATAAAAGGCGTTTTCTTTTTCTTCTTTTTAAATCTAAAAAGTTCTTTAAAGCTATCAAAAGTAAATATTTTGAGAAGGCTTGCTCCTGCCGTAGAATTGTTTTGAAGAGCTGTATTAAATGTATTTACATTATTTTTATGATAAACTTTCATACGCAATTTTCCATTTGGCAAAATCATATATTCGACTGTCCAATCACCTGCAATACTTGCTAAATTGGCTTGGTTTTGTACATTTGTAAATGAACCTTCCCGAGTAACACGCATTCTACCTTCAAAAAATGAATAAGACAAACGCAGTTGCAGAGTATTCAATGCTTGTGCATCAAGTCCCTGTACATTAAAATCAATTTCTAAATTTTCATCTACTTGTGAAACCAAATTACTAAGCTGATTTGATAAAAGCTCACTCACACTACTCCCAGCAGATTGATTGATTCCTTCAAAGGCATTTTGAGCTGACAAACGCCGTAATAAAATCAAACTAAATACTTGTTTGTTCATTTCTTGGTCATCATTCTGAATGCGAGCTTTGAAAGCAGCCACATAAGATTCTAATGAAATTGGTGTCGCACCTGCCATTATCAAGGCTGGATATTGTGTTACATTTATATCAAAATTAATTTGAGGTGTTAGTAAATCGCCCTTCAAATACAAATCAACAACAACAGGATAACGCCTTCTAATCTCTGGACGAGAAAGTACACTACTATCAGCTACCGTAATTAGAGGCGCAAGTGAAGCCATTTGTTGGTATGTTGCTGTCAAATCGACCTGCGCTGCAAATGGGTCGCCACTCCATGTAATATGACTTCCTCTATCGACATTAAATTCTTTATTGATTACATTCAAAAAAGTAAAATTATATGCTCCTTTGACAATCTCTACATCTCCATACATATTAAAATCTCCCTTTGTATCAATAATCATTTTGAGTTTTCCTTTCCCATTTCCACGAATTACATCGCCCACTTTTTTATCAAAAATAAGCTCTATGTAGGCATCAGGCGTAATATCTAAATTAAATTCCATTTTAAGGCTAGATAAATCTTCTTTTTTTAATCGGCTTTTTAATGAATCTAATTTTGTAGAATCAGTATGACTAACAAAACGAATAAAAGATTGTGTGGATACATCTTCTGGATTAGAAAGAGGTAAATAAATGCGTGTTCCAGCTTCACTTTTGGCATTAATGGTAATTCCTAATTGTTCTAAAGCACCAAAAAGCTCAAAATCTCCTGTTGCAAAGGCAGTTCCATAAAAAAGGTCGTTGTGATGTGGTTTGGTATCCAATACTTTCATTTTTTTCATTTCTCCACTAAGTTGCATTACAAAATCTTTGAAGCCATCATGAAAAATACCTCCATCAAGAAAAGCAATATTATCAGCCTCATCGTACAAGCGCAACCTATCCACACCAATTTCATTTTCAGTAAATGTTATTTTATCGTCAAAATGATAAATTGTATTTAGATAATCCACCCTAAAACTTCCCCCACTTACAAAGGCTTCTCCAATAAGTTTAACTTGTTCTAATTTTCCTTTTATTTTGACAGCTCCATAAACATCTCCCTTAAAACCATCAGCCACTACATTGAGAAATGGTTCGATAATATTTAGCTTCATTCCAATTATTTTGGCATCAAGATTTAATGGACTTTCTTTATCTTTTGGTGAATAATACCCTGAAATATCCACTACTTCTCTTCTTCCATACGCCAAATACGCTTCAATATTTAATTTTTGTTCTTCATTATTCCAAACTGATTCTGTATGAAGATTTCCAATCGGAATTGATGCCATTACCAACTTTTGAAGGCTAAGATTATTTTCTATTTTTAAGGTATCATACACTCCACTAATTAGAGCTTTTCCATTTGCCCTTCCTCCAATCTGTTGTCCTAAAAAGACTCCAAAGGGTTCTAAATCAACATTCATTAGTTTTACATTTAAAATATCATCTACATTCTTAGAAATTCTTCCTTTCATTTCTACTCGTTGGCTATCACTTTGCAAAACAAATTTGTCTTCAAAACGAATTTCATCTTGCCTTATTCCTATTGTTATAGAAGAGTCACTTTTCCATTTTTTATCTAAAACTAAAAATTCGGGTCTGATAAGATTGAGCAAATACAATGAATCTGTAATATTTAGTGTTCCTTTTAGAGAAACATTATCGTTGTGTTTTTGTCTTTTGATATAGGTATCAAACAAAATTTCTCTACCAAACCATTGAACATCGACACGCAGTTTTTCGGCAGTAATGGCAGATGTATAATATTGTCTTTTTGATGAAATAGTAGTTTCAACATCTACTCCTATCGAATTTAATGGTTTGATTGCATTAATTTTTAAGTCTGTTTGATAGAGAGCCAAATCTTGATAAGCAAGTGAATCTATATAAGAATCTAATGTAAATTTGACTTGATTTTCTTTTATATTTCTTTCAAAAGTACCCTCAAGTTTTGATTCGGCAGCAATATAAAATTTGGGTTGAAGAAGCCGAATCAAAGGATTTATTTCTTTTATATCGATAGAATAATCAATTTTATAAGGTGTTTTTTCAATAGGTTTTTTTTCTTTTTTTTTCTTTTTGCTTTCGTAATAAGCTACCTGCGAAGCCGAGTCATTTAGAAACTCTAATTGATATTCTTTGAATGTCTTTACTGCATCATCAATAGCATCTTGTAATTGAAATTGTCCTTTTATATCCAAATCAAGATAATCAGATTTCAAACGAATATCACGAAATCCATTTTTTATGGTAGAATTAAGCGCAATTTCGCTTAGAGCAAGTTTGTTTTTGTTATATTCAATTTGCGCTTGACGAATTTGAGCCATTCCTGTAATAGAATTTAGAGTAAGTCCTTTGAGATTAAAATTTCCATTTCCTTGTAGATTAGCAATTTTTTTGGACAGCCCTAAATTTTGTAAATCTGATGTTATAATTCGGATTCTTCCATTAATAATACTGTCTTGTAAATCAATTTTCCCACGTACATCAGCTACCAAATTGGCATCTTTTATTGTCATTTGACCATTAAATGCAGGATATTTCAAACGCCCATCTACTACAATATTTTTGTAAGAATAATACTTAAATGTATTTTTGAGAGTAATGCTGTCAATGGTAGCTTTTACTTCTAGATTAGCTTCTTTTTTGGTAAATCCTTTTCCATCTATTTGTCCTTTTGCAGTTATTTGTCCTAACAAATTGGTTTTGGCAAGTTTTCCAGCCTTAAAATTTATCAAGTTTAGTTTTCCTTGATAGGTTTTGTTTGTTGTATTCAAATGAATATCTGTAACTGCATTTCCTATGGAGGTTTTGAATTTTCCATTAGCAACAAAATCAGAGGGGAAGCCCAAAAACTCACCTGAAAAATTGACCATTCCTAGTGGAAAAATGGTTTGATAATCGGAGGGTGAAAGGTATTGTTTGATGTCCGAAACTGTCAAACGAGCATCTTTAAATCGCAAGTCAAGAAATGAGTTTTCATAATCTGGCAGCCCTCTAATAGCAATTTTTCCATCAATAAAACTTTGATTGGCAAAATCAATTCGCAAATCGTTGGAACGCAAATCATCAACTGTTCCACGCACTAAGCCTGTTGCTACCAAACGCTCTTTATAGGCTTTTAGAGAAGGCGCAAAACGAGCCAAATCGGCAAAATCTAATTGTGCATTTTTGAGATTTGCATAAATATCTACTTTTTCTATAAATTTTTCGGACAAATATGCCGTGCTATCATATCTAAAAATGAGTGTATCTTTGAGATGACTATTTCCAACTTTTGCATCAAGATTGAGAAATTCTAATGATGTATTTGTATAACGAAAAAACACGTCAAGATTTGTAACAGGAAAATCAACAAAAGGCTCAATTAGGCTACCTTTCTTAACATTAAGCTCAACGGTATCTTCGAAAAGCCTAAAATAATCTAACTCGCCATAAATTTGATTAATAGTAAAATGATTATAATCAAAAAGCCCCGTTTCTAATGAATCTTTGGTGGGATTATGTAATGAAAACTGAACATTATGCAGGCTTGCTTTACTTATTTTGAAAGGAATTGCTTTTGTTTTTTGAGTGGTATCTGTTGTAGAGGAAAGAGCCGAAATAGCTTTTACGAGTTCGTTTATGTTCCAAGAGTTTGTAGCTGGGTTTAATGTCATATTAAACTGCGTACCACGGAGTTCGATATCATCAATCTGAATTACTTTTCCTCCAAAAATTTTGCGCCAGCCCAAATCTGCATTTAGTGTATCCGAATCTATAAAAAGCCTATCTGTATGGTCAATTACACGCAAATTGATAAGTGTAATTTTATCAATATCAGAAAAATAAAGCCGTTCGATAGAAATAGGAAATCCCAAACGCTCGCTCAAATAAGTTGCACCAATTTTGGCAGCCCAAGTCTGTGTACCTGAATGTTGAGCAGCAAGTGTAAACAACAATACAAACAAAAGCAGCCCTACCATAAACTTTAAAGAAAAGCGTATTGTTCTGCCTACTCGTATCATAAACTGACGGAGATAGATAGCAAGATTATGGTATATTTTTTTGATTTTCTGCAAAAATGTATATCTAATTCGTGATTTAAAGAGTTCGTTATTTTTTTATAAAGTTAAACTAAAATTTCTTTTTTTTGGCTCTTTTATTTCAACCATTTTAAATGATATATGTTTTGCAAAAAAAAATGGAAAGCCAATAAAGGCTTTCCATTTTTTGATTATTTACTGGAGTTACGTAGAATCTTGTACTACTATATTGTAAGACAAATTTGCAAACCGTGTTCTGTGGCACACAGAACAATAAGTGCGTAACTCCAGTTATTTATATAAATGAGGAATAAATTAACAATTAGTCTTTTTAGGGTAAACGCACGAAAGATTTATGCAAAAACTAATTCTTCTAAGTAGTTTTTATTAAAACTTGCCTTAAACTTTCTTTTCTTTAAACTTAGTTTTTCGTCGGAACGTTTTATTTTGTTTAAAGCTATTTTTCTCATGCTGTTTAAATTTACTTGAGCATGTCCAGTTCTGCATCTATTTTTATCTTCCTCAAAGGCTATATTCATAAATCAAAAACATTAATTTTCTTCTTCTGTGAAACTATACTTTTTCTGAATAATGACACTTTCACTATATGGGTATGGTACTGCCATCATATTTTTTTTACGTTTTATTTTTATTAAATTATCTATTTCTTTCGTTCCATATTTGAGTTCACTGACCCAAACTTCTGGATTGGGTAGGGAGGTTTCTATGTCTATTATTGCTCCCGAATCTGGCAATGCCCAAATACTAATTGTTTTATAATATTTGTCTATGCCTCTCAAAGCAGTTTTGGTAGTATCGTCCCAAATGGCTCTCAAATTTGGATTATAAATTTGTATCCATTCTGCTTTGCGTACCGATTTAATTGCAATTTTGTAACGATATGTGGTATCATTTATCATCGAATCAGAAAGCAAAGAAAGTAGAGGCATATCAAAACGAAGTGAAGAATCTAATTCTATTGTTTGGCTTTCTTGTAAGAAATTCCAATTTCCACTTAGATTTTTGATCCTCATTGGAAAGATACCTTTTGGAATAGAATCAAAGGTAGCCGAATCTGTCAGAAATTGACTTGTAAACTCATCTATTTTCTCATCATAAGAAATCCAAGTTTGTTTCTTTTCATCAAGATTATAGATATAAAAAATACTATTTGGTTTTGGTTTTTCTTCTGTAAAATTAGATTCTAAAACTCCCCAAAATAAAATTCCTATTCCTATCATCATAAAAAATAACGAAAGTGACCAACGCCAACTTTGTGTCAGAAGCTGCATTATAGGAACTAAAAGCCCTCCTAAAAGAGCAATCAAAAGAGCCATTATAGCAAAACCATACAAAACAAAACCTCCTATATTTACAGCTTCAAGAGCCTGTGGAACAATCGTCAAGACAGGATAAAAAATATAAATTGTTGGAATAGAAAGAAGTAATAAAATTATTGTATCGAATGGATTGAGATAATTTGCATTATTGCGAAGCAACAAATAAAACCAAGCCAAAAGCATCGATAAAGTCGGAATCAGAACAAGATAAGCAGCAGGGCGCAAATCCATTGCTACCCAACTTTGCCCAAAGACCATCAAAGCACTCAAAGCAATCCAAAAAGGCAACACTCCCAAAAGAACAGAAGCAGATTTTTTACTTCTAAAAAATAAAGAATAAGCCAATAAAGAAGCTCCTACAAAAATAAGAGCAAAGGCAATTTGATACCAAAAAGCAAAATAAGTAGTACCATAAGGAATCCAAGAATAAGCAGAATGAGTCATCAAAATCCCTTGCCAAAGAAGCGTTGCAAGCCCTCCAATAACAAGAGCAATAACCAAGTAACCAAACAGACTACCAAAAAAAAGTTTCCACGACCAATAACGCAAACCAGACAAGAAAAGTAAAGCATAAAAAATAAGCATTCCATAAATTGCCCATTCCAAGTGTTGTTGAGTAATATCTACTGTCAGAATATTTCCAAATGGCACTCCCAAAAACATAACATTTTCTTTTGATGTAATTTGAGTTTTGAGGTTCTTTAAATCTCCAAAATAACGAATAAGTGCCAACATATAATCTCCATGTTGTTGAAGAGAGCGTTTATCCAAATTTTTTGGTGTATCCAAAGGAGTGTGATAATGCGTATGCTTTCCAATAAAAGCAAAATTTAGAAAAGGAATATCGTTTGCTCCAAAAACACTTGCATCTGTTCCATTTGGCATATTTTGATATACCAGATTTGCAAATGAAGTTCCGAAGGCTCTTAATTTGCCTGTCTTTTTTGCTTTTTGAAAAGCTGTTTGAGTATGATTTAGAAGGTTTTTGTTTTTATCTGAAGTTTCGAAAAGTACAGACATTCCCCCTGCTCCTCGTGCCTCAAAATTAAAAGCAACACCAATTTCTTTTGCCCAAGGGTGTTGTTCCATAAATGCCTGCGCTCCCAAAAGGTCTATTTCCTCAGCATCGGAAAAAAGAAAAATTATATCATTTTCGAAAGGAAAAGTAATTGCTTTTGTTTTGAGCATATCCATTATTTCCAACATCGCCCCTACGGCTGCACCATCATCGGCTGCTCCTGCTGCATTGCTACGTGAATCGTAATGAGAAGCTATTAAAATCGTATTTTTTTGATTTACAACATCTGCTACATTGATGAGAGAATCGGTCAAAGATTCTGTCAAAGTTGAATCTGATGAGATTGAATTTTTGCCTTTTATTCTTACCAAAATATTTTCTACAAAAGATACTTGAGGTACTTGTCCATCATTTGTAAAACGTGTTGATTGTACTTCGGTTTGATAGCCCATTGCTCTAGCCTGTGCAACAATATAGCTGCGAACGCTATCGTGTGCTACTGAGCCTGTTGGGTGAGGAGTTTTGGCGATTTGTTGAATGTATGTAAAAGCTCTATCAGCCGAAAAATTTGTATCTGTATTTTGTGGTTTTACTGGAATAATTTGAAGAGCCGAAATAATCAAAACGGCTGCCAAAACACAAAAGGTAATAAAGGTAGAAACTGATTTCATAAGGGATAATTAGAAATTACGAACTGAAAGTCAATATTTTGTCAATTAAAACTATTTGCAAAATTCAATTATGTAGGAATATATCTGTTAGAATAGTTTTATACGCTAAATGTATTCATTTTTTACAAGGATTAAAAATTATTAAACAAAGATATGTTTTTAAAGATATGCCTTGCCCTATTTATTATATGTTGTATTCGTAATTGGTAACCTTTCCTTAAATATTCAATTTACTAAAAAAATCCAAAAACTACTTTTGTAATTTTCGGATTTTGATTTAATTCTTTTACTCAAATTTTCCTTAAACATATAATCCAACAGCAAGAAAATGACATACACTCCCTCCCAAAACGAATAAATGCCAAATTGCATGATTAAAGGGTAGTTTTTCCCAAACAAAAAATACAACCCCCAAAGTATATGAAAGTCCTCCGATTCCGAGCCAAACAAGCCCTCCTGTTTCTAGGTGTTGAAAAAATGGCTGTATTGCAATAATTGCCATCCAACCCATTGAAACATAAAGAATTACAGAAAAACGTTTCCATTTTCCCAAAAAGAACATTTTATAAATAATTCCTAAAAGAGCAATTCCCCAAACTGCACCAAAAAGCGACCACCCCCACGCTCCACGCAATGTAACAAGCGTAAAAGGAGTGTACGAACCAGCAATCAAAACATAAATTGCCATGTGGTCTATTTTTTCAAAAAGCTGTTTGCGTTTTTTTGTTTTTGCTCCATGGTATAATGTTGAAGCTGTATAAAGCAAAATAAGAGTTGTTCCAAAAACAGAAAAGCTCACTATTTTCCAAATATCTTGCGTCTGACTTGCCCAAAAAACAAGCAATGTAAGCCCAATAATGCTCAATACAATACCCAATCCATGAGTAATAGTGTTGGCAAGTTCTTGATGTTTATTGCTAAATTTTTGTAATTTTTGTAAGGTTGTCAATGTATTTTTTTTATTTTTCAAACATAACAACGTATGTTTTAGGTTATTAATTTAATCTGCATCAAAGCCAAATTGCTTTGCATATTCGATGAGTTTTTCTTTCAAAACTCCTCTTGCTCTATGCAAACGAGAACGCACCGTTCCGATAGGAATATCCAAAATTACAGCCATTTCCTCATAGGTAAATCCTTCCAAATCACAGAGAATAATGACCGTTCGAAAATCAACAGGCAAAGAATTTAATGCCCCTGTAACTTCATCACCAATTTTGTTTTGCATTGTTGAGGTACGCAAATCTACTGTATGATTCATTTCAGAAGTTTCTACCGAAGCCGAGTTGTAGTAATTTTCTACATCTTGATAATCTACCTTTGAAGGCTCTTTGGTTTTTTTTCTATAATTATTAATAAAACTATTTTTCAAAATACGAAACAGCCACGCCTTTGCATTTGTACCTACTTCATACGAACCTACAAAACGATAGGCTTTCATATAAGCATCTTGTACCAAATCTTTGGCATCATCACCATCAAAGGTAAGTTTGTAGGCAAAGTTGTACATAGCGTCTGAATGAGGCATAAATTCAGTATTGAAAATATGTAATTTTTCTTTTTCTGGAAGTGATTTAGCCATAGAGTAATTGAATTATTTTTATTGTATTTTATTGCTTGTCAGGACACGAGCAATGAATAGATTAGGTTTTTCACATACATTTGACAGTTTGGAAGCTATCAACTAGGGAAATTAACTGGTAACTGATTACTACTTACTGGTAACTGATAATTAGCCATTTTGAGCTACTACTTCTTTTACTTCAGGCATCATTCTTTGGAAAAGATTTTGGATTCCTGCTTTAAGCGTAATTGAAGAAGACGGACAACCACTACAAGCTCCCTGCAAAAGAACACTTAGTTTTCCTGTTTGCTCATCAAATTCTGAAAAAGAAATTGCGCCTCCGTCCATCTCAACAGCAGGGCGAATATATTGATTTAGAATATCTTTTATTCTTGCAACAGTTGGATTATCATTCAATTCGACTTTCGAATCAGGTAATTCTTCTGAAAAAACAGGTTTTTGAGCTTCAAAATAGTCTTTCAAATAATTGCGAAGAACAGAGTTTTTTTCTACCCATTCTACACTTTCATTTTTGGTAATAGTAATAAAATTTTTACTCAAAAAAACACGTTCTACAAAATCAAATTCATTGAAAAGAGCAGCAGCTAAAGGAGAGTCTTTTGTATCTTCTTTTGTTGCATAATCCATAACAACTCCATCAGCCATAAGCATAAAACTCATAACAAATTTCATTGAATTTGGGTTTGGATTTTCTTCTACATATATGTGTACGTGAGGTGCACGATTATTATCTGTGATTACTGCC
>CAKZOK010000098.1 GCA_937136415.1 uncultured Cytophagales bacterium
AAAATTATTTCATAAAAAAGGTTGAGTATGTATTTTTTTTCAAAAACACATCAAATTAAGTTGTTTTTGTTTCTTGCTTAGTTAGATGTAAAAGTTTTTGGAAAGGTTGCATGAGAAATTAAATTTTTTTTTCTTTTAGGTCTTTTTCCTAATTTTATATTTTCTCAATGGTTGTTCAAGAAGTAGTATTAATTTGAACATCAAAAATCTTTTTTTTGCCTATTATTTACTTCATTCAAAATGAAACTTACTTTAACATTAAAATTTCTCAACAAACTACATCAAAGCAATAATAGAGAGTGGTTTAAGGAAAACAAAAAAGAATACGAAACTGCAAAGGAAGAATTTGCTGTTTTGATTACGACTCTTTTGGAACATTTTACACACAAAATAAACCCTGCTTTTTCGACTTTGACTGCCAAAGAATGTATTTTTAGATTGAATAGAGATGTGCGTTTTAGTAAAGACAAAACACCTTATAAAACATATTTTAGTGCTGTTTTGCATCCAGAGGGGCGCAAAACTCTAAAACCAATGATTTATTTGCATATTGCACCAAATAATAATTCATTTTTGGCAATGGGAGTTTATCAACCCGAAAAAAATTATATGAAGAAAATTAGGGAAGAAATTGATTATAATGCAGAAGAATTAAAGGCAATTTTTGATAAAAAAGAATTTAAAAATTACTTTGAAGGATTTACAAAAATGGAAAATGGCGTTCTGAAAACTGCTCCTCGTGGCTATCCTAAAGACCACCCAAATATTGAACTTTTGCGTTTTAAGCATTTTGTTATACAAAAAACAATTACAGATACAGCACTTTTATCTGATGATATTTCTACAAAAATAGCTCAAATGACTCTTGCAGGACAGCCTTTGAATGATTGGTTGAATGTGGTTTGGGAAGAAACCGAAGAAATAGAAAATTAGAATTAGTGTATGAAATGATAATTAATCAAACTTTATAACTTACTCCAACTCCAAATAAATCCTGCGTTCTCTCTCTTTTATATAGGCTCTCAAATCTTTGTAGGGAATATAAATTGGAAAAAAACGTTTTTGCGAACGACTATATAAAGTCAATCTCAAATTATCAGGCAAAAAATTGTAATGTTCCAAAACGGTAAGCGAATCATAAGGCTCAAATTCCATTTGATGGCGTTGTGATTCTACTTCTACGTGGCGTTTGGCTCGTAAATGAATGCGTGCTTCAAAGCTATTTTGAGGGTTTTTCTTATCAATTTCAGTATCAAATAAATGATTAAGCCTAAAAACTTCATTTTTCTTTAGGTCATAATTAAAGGCTACATATTCGGTTCTTTTGCTTCCCTGACGCATAAAAAACAATCCACTAATTAGGTTTTTGTTTGCAAAAAGAATGTTATAATTAATTTCTATATCACAATTTCGGTTTTGAGAAACTGTTGTATCTATTTTTGCCAAAAATTCTTTTTGCCACGCATTTACGTGTGATTTGATGTATGTTTCATTAAAATTTTTCAATACATCTTCATTTTCTATTCCTGTAATTTGTGGGTAATAAATACAGAGTGAGCTTCCATCAGAAGTTTTGAAATGCTTTATATGGTTTTCTAATGAATAAGGAAGGATTTTTTCTTTATATAAAAAGTCTAATTTTTGATTTGTTTTGGCAGACTCCCAAACTCCCTTAAAGTTGTAGTCATAATCTACCGAACCTTGAAAATGTCCTGAAATATTTTCGGCATCTAAAGCTGCACGTTCTTCAATAACCCATTTTATTTTTTCATTTTCTTTAGTAATTGAACTATTCTTATAATCAGAGGCATTTTCTAAATAAATATCTCTCCAAAATGTATCATAAAAATATACTCCACGCTGAAATTGAGGCGCACTGACATCAGCCGTTACACAAATATAAGCCCAAAGCGAATACTCTTTTCCTTCAATCGTTCCTTTCATACGCAACCATTCACCACGTTCCCATTGTGTTGAAATAGCTGTATTTTGTTGTTTTTGTTTTTCAAAAGGCTGTTTGTCCCAAGTAAAGAAGGTATTTTTATAAGGCAAAAAAACAGCCGATGGCTCTTTCCAGTTTCCAACTGCTGGATGAGTGGTCTGGGAATAGGTAAGGCGAGTAGTGGTATTTCCACCATTTTCTAATAAATAAAAAGTATATGTATTTTCGTCTTTAATTAGCTTCTGAACCAACCATGTGCGTTGTGTTAGATTGGCTTGATAGCGAATTTGCATATTCTCATTTCCCAAATCATATTCAAATTTGAAGGTTGGGTTCATTCCTTCATAAGGGTCTATCAAAATTTTTCTTCCTTCTTTTTCGGTCAGAAGAAACCATTCTTTTGGTAGATTTTTTATGGCTTCTGCAATTTCTTTTGGTTTTTCAAATTCATCAGAAGACGAACAAGAAGAAAAAATAAATAAGGAAGCAAAAAAAGCAAGGAAGGAAAATAAAGTAAAATGACAGTTTATTTTTTTGCAAATTGGATTATAATAAGAAAATGCTAAAGAGAAATTGGGTAAATATTTCAAAAGAAACAATTATTTGTTAGGAGGATTTAATTTGCGTCCAATTTACAAAATACAATTTATATAAAAGAGTATTTTACTATAAATCCCTAGGCTTTATTATAAAAAAGCATACTACTAGATATTTTGGTTTTTGACCTCCCCAGTTTCTCCGAAGGAAAGGAGAAATTACAACTACTTGCTATTTTTGAAACAAAATTAGCTGCAATAACTTTGCTTTTTACTTCCTTTCTAACTAACCAAGTTCTTTTTCCAAGCGACTCTTCCTCAAAGAAATATTTGAAAAATCATCTTCAAAATTTGAAATAAAATCATTAATATACTTTTTTGATATATCTGATTTACGAAAAACCAAATGGTGTGTTCTCTTTAATCCATTTTTTCCAATCCTTTTAAAAATCAAATTTTCTGATAGCCTAAAAGATTTTAATGCCCATTTTGGCATACAAATTATTCCCATATTTGCATTTACCATTTCCAAAGCAACTTCAGTCAATGGAATTGCAGAAATTTTGATTGGATTAATTTTATTTGGTTTCAAAAATTTCTCATAAACAGAAACTGTTTCTAAAGGAAAAGAATGAATAATTAAATGTATATTCGAAAAATCATTTGCATCTAAAAAACGAACTTCTTTCAATGAGTTTTCTTGATGCATGATTGCAAAAATCTCATCTTCATACACTTCAATACTTGATAAAATTTCATTTTGAGGCTTTGAAGTAACTATTCCAATATCAATTTCATTTGACAAAATTTTTGAAATGGGTTGATGAGTGGCTTCAAGAATCAAATCAACATTTATTTTAGGGTATAAAAGTCCCATTTTTTGGATAAAAGAAGCAAGCCCCTGATAAAAACTATAACATTCGGTACTTACTTTTATTGTGCCAGCAGAACCTATTCGTAATTGTTCAATATTTTGAAACCCTTTTTCAATACTTTCAATAAGAGAGTTTCCTAAATTATAGAGTTCATTTCCTTCATCTGTCAATTTCCATTTATTGCGAGTTCGCAGAAAAACCTTAAAACCCAATCGCTGCTCTAATTCTCTTAATTGATGGCTTAAAGCTGATTGTGTCAAGAAAAGTTTTTCAACAGAGTTGGCAATACTTCCCTCTTCTGCTATTGTTTTTATTAGTCTAAAATACTTGATTTCCATATAATACAAAGCTAATAATTTATGATTACAAAATAATTGAAAAGATTTCAATTAAGAATAAAAAAATCTCAATCTTATTATTAAGAAAAGAATACTATTTAAACTAATTTTGAGAAAAATAAATTTAGAAATTATAAAAAACAAAAGATGGATTCTACTACCGACCTATTAGATGCAGTACAAACTTATTTTGACGCACTTTATTATTGTGACACCGAAAAACTTAACAAAGTATTTCATAAAGACTCTAGTCTTTTTGACGTAGATGAGGGTAAGGTTTTTGTTGAATCAATCAGTAGTTTTAGCAAAGATGTAGGGGGAAGAATATCACCTGCAAGCAAAAAACAGAAGCCTGAAGCAGAAATTTTAATGATTGATTGGTTATCGCCTGCTTGCGCCACAGTAAAAATAAGAATTAAAGCTCATAATAATATATTTGTAGACCATCTTGGGTTTGTCAATGGAGAAAATGGGTGGCAAATTGTTTCTAAAATATGGCATTTAGAAAAAGTAATCGAATAAATTCTATCTCTAGCACAAATTTCTATTTTATGATAAAAATATCATAAAACTAAACTTTCCTCATTCCAAATCAAAAAAAGGAGTGAGGATTTTTTTTATTGATATAATTAATGATTGTTTTCTTAGATTTGTAAATACAACAACGTACAATCATATTGGTTTTTCATTATACTAGGTAAGAAAACATGATAAAATTCTTCAAAAAAATTCGTCAAAAATCATTATCCAAAAATAATTTTGTTCAATATTTATTATATGCCATTGGTGAAATTATACTTGTTGTTGTGGGGATTTTGATTGCCTTATTTATTAGTAATAAAAATCAAGAACGAATCAATAAAATCAAGATTACCAATATTCTCAAAGAAATACAAAGTGACCTTGTCAAAAATATAGAAAGGTCGTATGTTATTTTTGATTACCAAATATATACAGATTCTGTTTCAAAGCTAATATTAAATAATGAATATACATCTGAAGATTATAAATCAAATAACGCCCACGTAATTGGTTATCATTATCGTGATTTTAGTATTATTACAAATGGCTTTGATAATTTAAAAAGTAATTTTGACAATATTCCCAAAGAATATCAGCCTCTGCTTCCTGCTATCAAAGAAATGTATAGCCTTAATAAAATTACGATTGATGTTTATAATAATAGATTAAGAGAAAGGGTATATAAAAATGTAGATGATATGTATGAGTTTGATTGGTCATTAAATGCAAACAACTTCATAACAGGTGAAAAAGAAATAGATTATCGCTTGAATGATATACATTACAAAAAAATGATTGTTAGTTATATGAATGATAGGTCAGCGATATTCTCTTTAAGTAATAATTATAGATTAGATGCTATAAATATTTATCATCAAATATCAAAAGCCATCAAAAATAAAGATAGTATTCCTGATATATTGAAAACAAAAACATTGAATTTATCAAGATATACGGGTAAATATCAATTAAAAGAAACCTCAAATAGTACTATGTGGGATAAAGAAATTTCTCTCAAAATAATAGAAGAAAAGCTATCAATAGAACCAACCAAAAATTTATCACAGGTGCATTTGCTTGCTAGAGATGAAAGAGTTTTTTATTCTTATCCAACTAACTTATTAGTTGTTTTTGATAGACCAAAAACTTCACAGGTATATATAAGCAGCTCTTATGGAAATAGTTATGCTGTTTATGAGCATAAAAAATAATATTAATTGTCTAATCCAAATATTAATGGTATCTTTCGAAACACATTTATTAAAAAAACATGAAAAACTGGAAAATATTTTTTATTATCTCTATTATTTTACTCATTATATCAAATATAACATGGGCATATCAAACTCTTGACCTTGGAATAGCAAGAAATTATGAGAAAATTACCTGTGAAGAATGGAAATCTGATGCAAAAAACTTAGAATCAATTTTAAAATCTTTTAAAACAAAAAATCAAATATTTGAATTTCTTAACTCTAATAATATCAAGTATGAAAAAATAGAAAAAGAGAAAGGCAATGAAAATTATATTGTTTTAGGTTCATTTTCTATCTTATATAATGATTTAGGAGAAGTTATAGGACTCGAACCAAACTAAAATTTATTTTATTTTTATAGTGTTTCAGTGTCTTTAAACATTACTCTTTCGTTTCCTCATTCCAATTAAAAAAGGAGTGAGGTTTTTTTTATTGACATAATTAATGATTATTTTCTTAGATTTGCAGATATGAAAAAAATAGACATTCGAACTATTGATGTAATTCAATATTTACAACCTTTGCGAGAAGGTGGTTCACTTCCAGCTATCGTAAAGGGTGATGATGACTTTTTGTATGTCTTAAAGTTTAGAGGTGCAGGGCAGGGAAAAATGGCTTTAATTGCAGAGTTTATAGGTGGAGAGCTTGCACGAGCAATAGGTTTAAAAGTACCCGAATTGGTATTTATGAATCTTGATGAATCCTTTAGTAAGACACAACCAGATGAAGAAATTCAAGATTTACTCAAATTTAGTGTGGGACTAAATCTTGGCTTACAATTTTTGTCGGCTGCCATTACTTATGACCCTTTGGTAAATGATGTTGATGCGCTAATTGCCTCTAAAGTAGTTTTGTTGGACAGCATTATTAGTAATATTGACAGAACAGACAGAAACACTAATTTGCTACATTGGAATAATGAATTATGGATAATTGACAATGGTGCAAGTTTTTACTTCCATCATAATTGGCAAAACTGGCAAAATCATTTGACCAGAACATTCCCTCTCATCAAAGACCATGTACTTTTAAATAAAGCAACTAAACTAAATGAAGCTGCATCAGAAATCAAAACATTATTAAATAAAAAATTAATTATCGATATTGTTTCGGCTATTCCAGAAGATTGGCTGAATATTGAATCTACCACGATGACTCCTGCCGAAATGAGAGCAGCCTACACAAAATTTATAACTACCAAACTTACCAATATTGATTTATTAGTTAAAGAAGCAGCCAATGCAAGATAAATTTACATTCAAATATGCCATCATCAGAATTGTCCCAAAAGTAGAACGAGAAGAGTTCTTCAATGTTGGGGTTATTGTTTTTTGTAAACGAAAAAAATTTCTAGACATCAAATACACCATCAACCAAACTAAACTCAAGGCATTTTCATCAGAAATAAAAGTAGAATTATTAAATGATTATTTGAAGGCATGGAAATTGGTTTGCGAAGGTGGAATTTCTAGTGGAAAAATAGGACAATTAGAATTATCCGAACGTTTTGGGTGGCTGACAGCTAGTAGAAGTACAATCATTCAAAGCTCAAAGACCTACTCTGGGTTAGAGAGCGACCCCAGTAAAGTATTAGAAGATATGTTTGAAGAATATGTTTTGTAAGAAAATCTCCCCCTACTTTCAAAAATATTATTCTGAAACTGACAAAATAATTTTGCCTTTATTTTTGTTTTCTTCCATATATTTATGTGCGTGTTCTGCCAATGACCAATCAAAAACAGAATCTATGATAGGTTTTATATTATCTTCTTGAGAAAAAAAAGGAAAAGCAAATTCTACAAACTTTTTTGTGAGTTTTCTTTGATAATCTAAAGAACGAGAGCGCAATGTCGAACCTGTAATCTGAATCCTTTTTATCAAAATTTTGGAAAGACTTGCTTTTTCTAACTTTGCCCCACTCATAGCAGCCAAAATTGCTAATTTACCATCAACAGAAATACAATCAATATTTTGTTTCCAATAATTTTGACCAATAAAATCAATAATATAATTTACTCCTTTTTTATCTGTTTGTTCTAAAATTACCTGTGCAAAATTTTCATTTTGATAATCAATGACTACATCTGCGCCTAAATTTTGACAAAAATCATGTTTTGATTTTGAAGCTGTTACAAAGACTTTCATTCCCAAAACTTTACAAATCTGAATAGCTGCCGAACCAACCCCACTAGCACCTGCATGAATCAAAATTGATTTTTGTTTTTCTGTATTCTCATTCTCTGCATTTTCATTCCTATTTCCTAATCCGTCGCTCCTCGTTCCTGTATTTTCGCCCCACGCCCCTAATTCAAACGTCCAAAAAATAGTTTGAAAAGCCGTCAAAAATACTTCTGAAATAGCTGCAGCCTCTTCAAAAGAAAAATATTTTGGTTTTGAGATTGCCATTTGTGCATCTATGGTAGCATATTGAGCATAACCTCCTCCTCCAATAAGTCCGAAAACTTCATCGCCAATTTTGTGATTTGTTACGCTTTTTCCAATCTCTACTACTTCTCCTGCTATTTCTAAGCCCAAAATTTTTGATGCTCCCTTTGGTGGTGGATATTTCCCTGCTCGTTGTAAAAGGTCTGCTCGGTTTAGAGCTGTTGCTTTTACTTTTACCAAAATTTCATTCTCTGATGGAATGGGTTTTTCCGTCTGCCCTATGTATAAAGGTTCATTTGGATTTTCAGAGTTATATAAAATTGCTTTCAAAATTATTTGTTTTTATTCAGATTAGGCAATCCATAAAGAATAATTACGCATTAAAAATAATGAACATAACACGCTGACTATAAACTGTTTGTGTAAATATTATGCAATTTGTCATACTACTAGACATTTTTATTTTGCAACTATCAATGAGCTTTTCAGCGTCGTTGAGAAAGCTCAAATACTGAATCCTCGTTGACGGCAACGCCTCAACGACGGTTTTGTCTAGTAGTATAACGTGAACTCGGTATTATTTCTCTTTGTAGCGTATGCTTTAGCCTAGGCTGTTCAAAATTTCAAAAACTCTTCCTATAGTTTATAGTCATTTTCATCCTTTGATGGATTGATTTATAAATCAAAAATAGCAATTAAAATTTTATT
>CAKZOK010000099.1 GCA_937136415.1 uncultured Cytophagales bacterium
CACAAAATTACTATGCAAAAAATTATAACAAAAATCATTTGTTCTTTTTGTAGCTTATTTAGAATAAATACAAATAACAAATCTAATCAATTTCTGAAAAAATATTTCATTTTATCTCAAAAATATACAATGTACCAAAAATAGTATTATTATTGATTTATTCGAAGAGTATTTTATATTATCTCTATTTTAAAACCAAGCCATGTTCTGTGTGCCACAGAACATGGATAAAAGTTTCATTTTTCGATAGAATTGGGTTTGCAAATCCAATTCTTTAATTTTAGAAAGTGGCTAGTAGTATGATACTTTATGCAAAAATAAAATTTCTAAGGAAACAAACACATATTAATCTTTTTTTAACGTGAACTCGTTATTATTTTTCTTTGTAGCGTATGTTTTAGTTTGCGAAAATGTACACTAACCTTTAGGTTAGGAACTGTGAGGTAGCTATTTTTTGAAAAAAAAGCATTCGGTACGTCTATTCACACGCTAAAGCGTATGCTACCCTATTAGATAGAAATAATAAGGGCCTTTAAAATATTGATAATCAAAAAGTTAAATACCGAGTTCACGTTTTTTAATAAAAAGGTTAAACAGCTTCATTATGTAGCACTGCAACTAGCAAAAAGTAATATAAACCTTTCTGTTTTTTTATTTTACATCAGCATAGGCTTGTGTACGATACATCAAACGAGGATAATTGCCATATCCTCCCAAACTACGGTGCATAGTTGAGGTGTTATCCCACATCAAAAGGTCATTTGGACTCCATTTGTGAGCATAAACGTGTTCGTTTTTCTCTACTTCTGCCATTAATTCTTTCAATAATTTTTGTCCATCTTCTCTATTCAGTCCTTCAATATCAGAAGCTGTACAACCAAAATACAAGCATAATAATTTGGTTTCTGGGTGCAAATATGCAATATTATGATAAGCATCTGGTGGAAGTTCGGATTCTTTTGCGCCCTCAAAATCAGGAATGTTTTTAGGAGAAACCCAAACACGAAGGTTTTTTATTTTGTCTTTTAGCTCTTGACTAAGATTATTATAAGCCAATCTTAAATCAGCAAAACCCGTTTCGCCTCCCGTTGGAGGGACTTTTTCAGCATATAAGCAACTAAAAACATAATTCTTGGGTGCTTGCCAAAAATCTCCATCACTGTGCCAATATTCTGCACCTGAATAATTTTGTAATAATTCTCCATTTGGTAAAATATTCGAAATACGTGTAACTTCTGGATATTCTTTATGAAAATTATTAAAACGCAATCCGTCTGGAAGTTCGATAGGTTCTCCAAAACGCTTTGTCCAGGCTATCAATTCATTTAAAGAAAGATGTTGATTTTTAATAAGAATAACACCATTTTGAGGAACTGCTTTACGAATTTCTTCAAATTCTTCTTGCGTAAGATTTTTGACATCTATATTTTCAAAAACCCTACAAGCAAGAGTATAATTTGGAAACGCCTCCGAACTCTTTACAGTCGGTCTTTTATTTGTTGTTTCTTGATTTTTATTCATTAGTAATTAATTTTAAGTGTAAATAGATAGAGCAAAGTACAAAATTTTACTTTCAAACGATAATTTAATAGGCTGGGCTGCAAACATAAACTTTACTGTATTGAAAAAACAATCTAGCCAATTTGTTATGCTTCAAAAATAAAATATTGAAAAAATAAAGCTATTTTTACAATTCCTTACTACTTTATAAAAAAACAGTTTTTATTATGCCAAATCCGTCCTCAAAAATCACAAATAAAAAACAAATTATCGTTGTTGGTGCAGGTGCTGCTGGACTCTATGCAGCTAGTTTATTGATAGAACAAGGACACCAAGTCACATTATTAGAAGCCTCTAATCGAACAGGGGGAAGAGTTTGGACAAAAACAGATAGGTTTCCCTATAAGCTAGAAATGGGAGCAGAGTTTGTACACGGAAAACGTACTCTATGGTATAAAAAAGCCAAAAAAGCTGATAAATTACACAAAGAAGGCAATGCTTTTTATTTATGGCGAGATAAATTATTTTCAAATAAAAAAATCAAAAAACTGGAAGATGCCAAACAATATTTTGCCGATTATGAAGAGTTTGACGAAGGGCATCATCATTACGAAGGTGAAGATATTCCGATGAGTCATTTTTTAGAACAACACGATATTACGCCTGCTAGTCAGCCTGATGCCTATCGTTGGTATGATGCTTTTGCTGGTTCGATGGGTACAAATATTGAAAGTTTGGGAATGAAATCTTTGGCTATTGAAGCATATAAATGGGAAGCTGGAAGCCAAAATTATAGAGCCTGTGTGCCTTTTGAAAGCCTTTTAGAAGAATGGAAAGAAAAAACCAAACCATTTTTAGAGCTTGAAAAACCTGTGGTTATGGTACGTTCTTTTGATGAAGGTGTAGAAATTATCACAAAAGATTTTCAAAATTATAGAGCTGATGCTGTTTTGATTACTGTTCCATTGACACAGCTAAAACAAAATAAAATTATATTTTTGCCCGAATTGCCACCCAAAAAACAAGAAGCCATAGATAAAATAGGAATGGATAACTTTGCAATGAAGTTCTTTCTAAATTTTTCAGAAAAATTTTGGTCAAAAAAATATAATGATGGAGAAGAAACCGAATATTTAATAGGAATGAATGCCACTACCGAATATTGGGAAACCGTTCCATATATCAAAAATCCTTCTACATTTGGTCTGACAGCTTTTATAATGGGAGATAAAGCCAAAAATTATACAGAAAATAATTTTTCGAAAGGACAAATTTTAGAGCTTTTGATTGATGAATTAGACAAATATTTTGATGGAAATGCTTCAGCTACAATTTTAGATTTTGATTATTTCAACTGGGCAGATGTCGAATATATTGAAGGAGCATACTCCTATCCAACTATCGGCTCACACAAACTTAGAAAACATTTAGCACGCCCCATTGAAGACAAAATTTTCTTTGCAGGAGAAGCCACACACACACAGGGGCATTTTGCAACTGTTCATGGCGCACTTGAAACAGCCGAAAGAGCTGTTGAGGAAATCATCGAAACAATAAAAAACACCTAAATTAGATTCATTTCCATTTCATATTGGTCAATTATATTTTTTACTTTTATTGAATCCAAAAAATCTATTTTATCTTTAAATTTTGTATCAATATTATTAATTTTAATTGTAGAGCAAATCTCTTGTATAGCTAAAAACAATCTTTGATAAATCTGTTCTTGATTTTTTTTATTATTTGTCAAAATTTCAAATTGAGCAATATATCCATTATCAGAATCTATAACAAAAAAAGATTCTAGTTTGTCTTCTAAAGTGTTTTTATTCCAAATTTGATAATAATCATAGGCTCTATTTTTGATAATTTGAAAATGATTATCCCAAGAATAAAATGTCTGATTCGGAATTTTTGACCAGTTTATATCTGAATATTGTATTTTTATTACTTCAAAATCATTCTTAGACTGGTTTTCAATTTTTAGCTCTCCTGCAAAGCATTTGTAATGTTTTGTTATCTCAAAACCGATATTTTGATATGATTTTATTGCTTTTTTATTTTCTATAATTACTTCTAAGACACACTTTTCAATTCCATTTTTAAGCAAATCCAAAACGGCATATTGATAGACAGACTGAATGATTTTTTGTCCTCTATGTGAAGGAATTACGCCAGTTCCTGTGTTGTAAGCAACTAATTTTTTATCTCGTTTGTCAATCGCATGAATGATAAAACCGACTAATTTTTCATCATCAAACATTCCATAAGAAAGCTCATAATTTACCTTAGCTGTTTGCCATCGCTGTTTGTAATATGCTTTATCAGTTGGCATTCTGACAAAATAATTTTCAAAAGAAAGCAAAAAGCATTCTATCAAATCATCAAGATTAGTTTTACTTAAATTTCTAATTTTCATAAAGAATAGTTAAGGATAAATTTTGTATTGAATCTATTTTAATTACGAATTAAAAACTAACTTTCATTTTGTTTGTTTTAATAAATTTACTACAAAAAAAACACTTGACCCTCAAAAATTTATTGAGATATAGAAATTTGCATTCGTAATCCGTAATTTATAATTCGTAATTAATACTAAGGTTTCATTTTTTATTTCTTAAAAGAAGTAGAATTGTGTATTTTCGTTTTACAAATGTGTTCTCTCCCTAAACTTTTTATTTTTCTGTGGTTAAAATGTATTTGTATTTTATTCTCTATAACTCTGCGTTTAAAGTGTATTTAATCGTAATTCGTAATTTATAATTCGTAATTGAAAAATGTTTTTAACCGAATATTCTAGTGCTTGGATACTTGTAGCTTTGCTTTTGGGAGCTGGCTATGCAGCTTTGTTGTACTTCAAAAGAAGTTCTCCTTGGGGCAAAAACTGGCAAAAAACATTAGCTGTCATTCGTTTTTTATGGGTTTCTATTCTTGCAATTCTGTTGATAGGACTTTTGATGCAGCAGTTTATTACTCGTTACGAAAATCCTACGGTTGTTTTTGCCATCGATAATTCGGCTTCTATTTTGTTACAAGAGGATTCTACAAAGATAAATAATGCCATTAATTCTATTCAAAAAACGGCTCAAAACCTTAAAGAAAAAGGATTTGAAGTAGAATTTAAGACCTTAAACGATTTGAAAAATGATAGTATAAAAAATAATGTTGATGAGAGTTTTGACAAAATAAATTTCAATTATACCTCTTCACCCATCAATAATTTACTAAAAAATATTCAAAACGAATTTGAAAATCGTAATCTTTCAAATGTTGTTTTGTTTTCAGATGGTGCTTATAATCAAGGGCTTGCGCCTGATATTTCGCCTTATTCTTTTTCTTTACAGACTGTTGGCGTGGGCGATACTATTGCTCAAAAAGACCTTGTTCTTAAAAGTCTATTTCATAATAAAATGGCGTATTTGGGAAATCAATTTCCAATCGTTGCAGAAGTTACGCATACAGGTTTTGAGAATAGAGAAATTACAGCAATTTTATCACAAAATGGAAGAACAATTTCTACCAAAAAAGTAAAATTCAATTCTGCTCAAAACGACCTAAAAAGCATAGAATTTTTAGTAAAAGCAACTTCAAAAGGCATTCAGCATTATGTAATTACGATTGCACCACAAAACGGAGAATTTACAACTCAAAATAATACTGCTCACGCTTATATTGACATTATTGATAGCAAAGAAAAAATACTTTTGGTGGCTGGTGCGCCCCACCCCGATATAAAAGCATTTCGTGCTGCCATTGAAAAAAATGAAAATTACAAATTTGATATTTATTTGCCTTATTTGCGTCCCACAAAGTTAGAAGATAGATATGACCTTATTATTTATCATCAATTTCCTGATAAAATGGGACGACCATTGCCTATTTTAGAAAAACTTCGAAAACGTACTTCTGCCGAGCTTTTTATTATTGGTCAGCAAAGCAATTATAATACTTTTAATACTCTGAATACAGGTGTTAAAATTCGTTCTTTAGGAAATCAATCTGATAAAGTGATTCCGTTTTGGAACTCCAATTTCTCAAAATTTTACCTTACTGATGAGCAAAAAAGTCGTTTTGCTTCTTATCCTCCTGCCCTTGTTCCTTTTGCAGATTATGATATTTCGCCACAAGCTGAAATTATGCTTTATCAACGAATTGGAAATATCCAAACCAAAAAACCATTGGTGGTAATAAATGAACAAAATGGCAAAAAAACAGGAGTTTGGCTTGCCGAAAATACATGGCAATGGCGACTAAATGAGTATGCAGAAAACAAAAACCAAGAAGGATATGATGCTCTTTTGAGCAAAATAATTCAATATCTTTCTACCAAAGAAGACAAAAGGCGTTTTAGAGTTTCGCCAACGGCTTCACAGTTTTCTACTTCTGATGGAGTTAGTTTTGATGTAGAAGTTTATAATGCGATTTATGAACCTATTTTAGGACAAAATATCCGTTTAGAAATCAAAGATGAAGACAAAAAAACAAGAACATATACCTTTACAAATAATGCTTCTCCTTTTAGATATTCGGCTTCTGCACTTCCTGAAGGGGCATATTCTTTTAAAGCAACAACACAATTAGACGGAAAAACTCAAACTTCGGTCGGACAATTTACAGTAAAAGAAATAAAATTAGAAAGCCTAAATGCAACAGCAAATTTTGGTATAATGCGACGACTTGCAAAGCAAAACAAAGGAGATTTTTATACACTTTCTACTCTAAATATTTTACAAGATTCTTTACAAAATCAAGTACCTACTCCGACTGTTTTTAGAAATGAACAGCTCTCAGAAGTGATTAATCTTTGGTGGATTATGCTTCTAATTATTGGGCTTGCAAGTTTTGAGTGGGGAGTAAGAAAATTTCAAGGAGGATATTAATCTAAAAATTATCCACCACAGCCATTCAAACGATTATAACGTTCTCTGGCTTCTGCTCTTAATTCTTCTTGTTCTTCTTCGGAAAGTTGAGCAATTTTGGCTTCCGAATTTTTGATATGATTTTTTTTGTTTTGAGAAAACTTTTCTTTACTGTTACTTTCTGAATCGTTTGATTTTTCGTTTTCTTGCTTTTTCATTTTCAAAATTATTATTTGGGAATCTATTCAATTTTCAAACTCTTTTCAATTCTAAAAGTTTTCGAAAAAGTTATTCGAATTTGAATATCTATCATTTATCAACCTCTAACTTATAAAAAACAATGTCAAGAATTATTTTTACAGAAAATGCACCTGCGCCTATTGGTCCTTATAGCCAAGCTGTTTGGAATGGCAATACGCTTTTTGTGTCTGGACAGATTGCAATGGACGCAACAGATGGAAAAATTACAGGACAAAATGGTGAAAGTATAGAAGACGAAACGCACAAAGTAATGCACAACATGGGACAAATTTTGGAAGCTGCCGAGCTTTCTTATTTCAATGTTGTAAAATGTACTATTTTTGTCAAAGATATGAATGATTTTCAGGCAATCAATGAAGCCTATGGAGAATATTTTAAAGAAAATTCTCCTGCTAGGGAAACTGTTGAAGTATCTCGTTTGCCAAAAGATGTGCGAGTAGAAATTTCGTGTGTGGCTGCAAAGGAATAATTTTTGTATATTTATATTCATTTTAAACCCTAAAAATCTTGAAGAGTTTTAGGGTTTTGATATTTATTTTTATTCTATCCTTTTCATCAAAACTAATTCTTTCTAAACTTAGTTTGAATAAAAATCATATTCAAATAATTAACGATTCATAAAAATTTGGCTAATAAAAAATATAGAAATTTATTAAAAGGATTTGCCAAAAATGCGCCTCAACTTTTCAAAAATGCGCCTTCTTTGCTTCCTCATAGTCTTCGTTTGCTTTTTCATGCAGATGAGTTTATGCCACACGCCAAAAGTTTGTTGCCTCAATCATCTTTGCTTGCGCCACATATAGAAAAATTATTGCCTTACAAAGACAAACTATTGCCTTACGCCAATCAGATTGCACCTCATGCAGAAAAATTATTGCCTTATTCTGATTTGCTTTTGCCTCATTCTGAAGAATTATTGCCCTATTTTCATTTATTCGAACCGTATATAGATGATTTGTTGCCTTATACAGAATTGCTTTTGGAATATAAAGATGTACTTTTGCCAGAAGTTGAAAAACTTATTCCTCATACAAAAATACTACTTCCTCATGGCGAAAGATTGCTCCCACATGCCAAAGAAATGTTTGTGCATTTGGATATTTTGCTTTTGTATGTAGATAAATTGTTGCCTCCAGAAAATAATACAGAAATAAATAATTTGACAGCCCCAAAAGAACAAACTAATCATCAAAATAACTATGAAGAATAAACTTTCCTTTCAGTTTCAAACGCTTTTTTCGCTTTCAGTTTTTTGTATTGGAATAATTGGAATTGCTGTTTGGTCGCTTTCTTTAGAATCGGATTGGAAATTTTTGATTATCGGAATTGCTGCACTTATTGTTTTTTTATTGCTGCTCAAAATTGCCTTAATGCCTACTTCATTTCATTTTTCTAAAAAAGAATTACTTATTTCTTATTTATTTTTACCTCAAAAAAAGTGGGCTTTTGATAATTTGAAAAATTGGAATGCCGTCGAAATAAAAACATTTAATGATGTTTATAAAATTATAGAACTAAATTTCATTGAGAATCAAAAAACAAAAAAAATAGGAATTAGCAAACAAGAATATAAAGGCTTTGAGGGTTTTGATAAATTTATGAATAAAAATTTTAAGGAAGAAAAATTAAAAGAAAGCCAAAATAAGAAAGGATAAGACAAAAATATTTCCATCATGAAAAAACCACCTTTTCATTATGAAAATAATTTAGAAATTAGAAATTCACCAAAAAATAAAAAAGTGCTTTTATGAGCTTTAAATAGCTATTTTGATAAAAAAAATAAAATGATTTATTAATTTTTGGCATTGGCAAAGCGTTTGAAATACATAAAGCAACTAAGCAAGTAAAAACGTGTATGAATTTCTAAAAGATTCTGTATTGAGGTTAAAAATCTTAATTTTTACTCAAAATTTTTATCAGAACTTTATTTTTCAGAGATTTTATACAGGTAAAAAGTCAAAATTGAATAGTAAGCAAGTTGAAACTCTAAAGAGTTTATTTTTTACAACTTCTTATTTTTTAGCTATTCAGTTCCACTTTTTTAAAATATAATTCAAAAATCCCTTTCCATTTTTTATACAAGAAAGGGTTTTTTTATGCTTTTTATTTCGAAGAATTAAGCACTGATTTATAAATTTCTAGTGTTTTTTTTGCTGTATTTTCTTTGGTAAAATTTTGTAAATGAAGACTTGCATTTCGAATCAATTTACCTCTCAGTTCCTCATTTTTTAATACTTTTTCTACATTTTGAGCCAATGAAATTGAATCTTTTATCTTTGAAAGCAATCCCGTTTTGTTATCAATTACAGATTCTGGGATTCCTCCTGCTGCTGTTGCAACCACCACTACTTTGCTTGCAAAGGCATCTAAAATGCTTGTTCCTAATCCTTCTGTTTGGCTTGTAAAAAGAAAAACATCTAACTCCTTCAAAATAATAGGAATATCATTTCTAAAACCTGTTAGAATAAAATATTTTCTTATTTTTTCATTTTGTCCAAACCAATTTTCAACCTCATTTTGCGACCCATCTTCTTTTCCAATCAAGAAAAAACAAACTTTTTTATTATCATTTTCTAATTTAGGAATCAATAGTTTTGCTGTTTCTAAAAAAGTTATATAATCTTTGTGTGGAGCAATAGCAGCCACATTTCCTATCAAAATTGTATCTTTTTCTAATTGATATTCTTGTTTTAGAGTGCTTGTTTTTTGGTCTGTATTTTCAAATTTATTCAAATCAATTCCACTATGTACAGTAATAAGTTTTGATTTGTCTTTGATAGATGGGGCAGTAATTTCTTTGATTTTGTTAGAAACACAAATGATTTTTTTGATAGAAGAATGATTGTATTTGTATTTTGAAAGAAAATTGTTTTTGACAGGAAAATCAACCCTTCTACTCAAAATTAATTGTACTTTATTTTGAAAAAAAACAACTGACAAAATTGCAACAGTATGTGCGTGTGCATCATGTAGATGAATAATATTGATTTTATTTTTCTTGCAAAAGTTAGCCAAAAAACGTGCTTGTCCGAATTTAGATTTTCCTTTTAAACTTTCTACTTTTAAAAAAGAATTTGTATTTTTTTGATTATAATTTGTAATAAAATTAGATAAAGAAGAGCTTTTGGGGGTCAGAATGGTTTGTTTGTTTATTTGATTATCCTTCTGATTTTTATCTATTTGAGTAGCTAAATAAGCAATTTGTTGCTCTCCTCCTCGCCAATTTTTGGGAGTAGAAAGGTGGGCAAGATGAGGTGCAGTATGAAAGTTCATTGAAATAATAATTGTTTTTTGCTTTCAAAAGCTAGGAAAATACCAAAGGTAAGTGATTTATTTATATGATTTCATTTTTTTATATAATTCTACATATTGTTTAGCTACTGTTTTTGAGTTGAATCTTTTTGTGTTTTCTTTTCCATTTTTTATTAATTCATTTCTGTATTTTTTGTTTTTTATGATTTTTAAAATACCTTCTTTTATTTCTTTGGTTGAAAATGGATTTACCAAACATGAGTTTTTTCCTGCTACCCAAGGCATTGAAGAAACTGTACTTGTAATAACTGGTTTTTGTAAAGTTTGTGCTTCTATAATTGGCATTCCAAACCCTTCAATGGTAGAAACAAAAGAAACTAAATCACAATTTTTATATGCTAAAATAAGTTCTTCAAAGCTTACTTTGTTTTGGTGTTTGTAATGAATATCAAATTTTTTGAGTAGTTTGAAATGTTGTTTTGAAAGTGGTGCAATAATATGAAGTGTGCAATTAATTCCTTCTAAGGCTTCGAAAAGTCGTTCTAAATTCTTATTAAAAGCTGCCCCTAATTGTAAAATAATAGGTTTCTGGGAATCAAATTTTTTAGGTTTATAGTTTTGAGTAGCTTCTTGAAATTTTGGAGAAATGGTAGTAGGAATAATAGTTATTTTATTGGGGTTACAGCCTGTATGTTTTATGATTTCATTTTTTGTTGCTTGTGAAACTGCTGTAATAAATTTAGACTGTTTGACAGGAATGGACAACCAAAAGGTTTTCAAAAATTTATTTTTTAATTTGTCTTTGAAAGAGTTAGTTGTTTTTTTTTGTTCTAAAAAGGCACAATCATGAATAGTTAGAATTGTTTTTTGAGGATTTAATCCCATTGTCAGAAAATGAATATCGCCTGTAATATGATTTATATCACTTTCCAAAATTTTGGTTTGTTTTTTAGCATCAAAAATATTTTTGATTCGTGGAAAAATACCATCACTAAAAAAAGGAACTTGATAAATAGTAGCTTCTATATCATTTGAAATGGAAGGCAAGTGAGAACGAATATCTTCAAAATAAGATTCAATACTAAAATTTCCAAATTGACGAGGTTTTCTGTGTAAATAAACGATTTTCAAGGTTTTTGATATTTTATTTTATAAATAAAATTTAAGTAAAGTGTTTTTGAAATAATAAGTTGGGGCAAGATGCTCAAATCAAATTAGAGTCAGAAGTAGGCGTAAATAAACTAGATGAAGTAAAAATCTGATGTTCTTGCAACCAATTTTCTAGTACAACCAAATTCCAAACCCTAGCCCAAGAAACTCTAGGGTCATTATGCAAAAATTGCTTCCAAACCTTGATAACCTCCTCTTGATTGAACTCCGAACGGCTTGCTAGTGATTCAATACGCTCATTACAAAAACTAAAAAGGTCATTTTTAAGCCAAATTTGCCAAGGAAGAGTAAAGCCCATTTTTTGTCGATTGACAACTTGAGTGGGGAGTAAATCGCCTACCGAATCTACTAATAATTTTTTTGGAGAATGAGGATATTTGAAACTATCTGGAACTTGAAGAACATATTCAATCAATTTGTGGTCTAAAAAAGGAACACGAATTTCTAGTGTATGTGCCATACTCATTTGGTCAGCATCACGTAATAAGACATTTTGTAGATAAGTAAAAAGCTCTGCTACCGAAATTTGAGATAGAAAAGGTAGTTCTTTAAAACCTTTTTGTTTTGCTAAGTTTTTAAGAGTTGTTCGAACTCTGTTTTCAGTTAGTTCTTTTTTTTGTAAGAATGTTTTGATTCGTTTATCTAAAAATATTTGTCGGATAAGTGGATAAGTATAATCTAATTTCCAATCTTTTTGTGAAAGCAAACCAAAAAATTTGTCAGAAGCAACTGAAGGGCGATATTTTTGTCTTAATTTTCCTATATTAGATTTAAGAAAAATGGGTAATTTGCCTACCCATTTATTATTATTAAATTTATTTAGCATTGTAAAGAGGTCATATCCAGCAAAAAGCTCATCTCCTCCCATACCAGAAAGAGCCATATCTATTCCATTTTGTTTGGCTACCTTTGAAACAATATAAGTGTTTATTCCATCGCCACTAGGATGATCCATGGCAGTTAAAGCTTTAGGAATAATATCTAAAAAATCATTGGGTTTTAATTGAATATTATGATGTTCCGTTCCAAATTTATTAGCAACCAAACGAGCATATTTTGCTTCACTAAATTCTTCCTCTTCAAAAGAAACACAAAAAGTATTTATTTTTTGATTAGACATTTGACTCATCAGACCAACTATAATACTAGAATCTATTCCACCAGATAAAAAAGCTCCAAAAGGAACATCTGCAATCAATCGTTTTTCGACAGCTTCATTTAATCTTTCATAAATATCTTTTTTAATTGTTTTATAAGTTGTTCCTATTTTTTGCTCTGTATAATGTGCCTGCCAGTAACACCTTTCAATCCATTCTGTTTTAGAAATTTCTACATAATGAGCAGGTAAAAGCACACAAACATTCTCAATCATGGTACGAGGAGCATGTATAGTTTGATAGCGCAAAAAATCTTCTAAACCATGATGATCTAACTTTTTTGGAACAACACCAGAAGCCAGAAGAGAACGCATTTCAGATGAAAATATATATCTATTTTTATTTCTATAATAATATAATGGTTTGATTCCTAATCTATCTCTTACCAAAAAAAGTTTTTTTTCTAAATTATCCCAAATCGCAAAGGCAAACATACCCTCCAATCTTTTGACACAGTCTATCCCCCATTTTGAAAAAGCAGCCAAAATTACTTCTGAATCTGTATTACTTTTAAAAGGATAATCAAGCTGTTTTTTGAGAGTTTTGTAATTATATATTTCACCATTAAAAATCATTACATAACGCCCATTATGAGAGTGTATAGGCTGTTTTCCAGCATTAGAAGTATCAATAATAGATAATCTTTTATGTCCTAAAGTTATGTGGTTTGTAACTTCATCTCTCCAAATTCCTTCATTATTTCGCCCTCGGTGTGCTAGAGCTTTATTCATAGCAGCTACTCGGTGGGTGTTATTTTGCGATGAAAAATCTATAATTCCATTTATTCCACACATAGGTTATGTTGTATTTTTTTTATTTTTTTTCAATATTTCTTCAATTTTAATATCTACAATAATCCTAAACCAAAAACCTTGTAAAAAATGAAAAACTCGCCCTTCTTTTCCATCTAAGAAACCTAATTGAAAAAAGAAACGATAAATAAAATAAAAACAGGGTCGCCAATAAAGAGGTAACTTCCACCAAATATTTTTTAAAAACGCAGTTCTTTCATTTGGACTACCTCCAAATTTTGGTTTATTATGCTGAATACGCAGTTTTTGTATCCTTTCAACCTCTTCTTGTGCTACAAGATTACTGTATTTATTGTGTTTGGAAAGCCAAAAAGAAATATCATTTTCTTTTGTGTTTTCTTCAATTAAAAAACCTTTTTTCCAAACTGTTGTTTTACCTTTAACGACAAAACGGTGATCCATATTTTCATTAAGATCGGAGTGTCCATATCCTTTTCGAAACATTTTTAATAAATACTTTGGAAAATATCCTCCATATTTTATCCATTGTCCTCTAAAATAGTTTTTTCTATTAAAATAAATTCCGTTTATATCTTTTGAAATTGAGCTTTCATTAAATAATAATAATTTTTTTTGTAGCTCTGGTGTTACTATTTGGTCTGCATCAAGTCCAATAATCCATTCAGTCTGAATATTAAAATTATTCAAAGCAAAATCCCATTGTTTTGGGTGATTTTCAAATTTATTATAAGCAATACTTGCTTTATATTTTTTTGCTATTGATAAAGTAGCATCTGTACTACCTGAATCCAATACAAAAATAGGAACATTCAAATTTTTAATAGATTCTAATAAACGAGGTAAATGTATCTCTTCATTAAAAGTAAGAATAATAAATGAAAAATAAGACATATAAATAGGATTATTAAAACTTCGTAAATGAAATAATAGCAATATTAGAGGCTTAATACAAAGCTATAATTTTTTTTTGTTTTGCACTAATTAATAACTATTCGTATATTTCTAATCTTATACGAATCATTTTTTTTTGATGAATTTTTTTAGACTAACCCTTTCTTGGATTTTAATTTTTATTTTTCATTTTGCTTTTTCTCAAAAAAGGCAAATAGAAAAAGTAATCATTGCCCCTTCTTTTGATGCAACACCAAAAAGTATTTTTGATATAAAAAATGAAAAAATGGTTCATGATAGTTTGCTCAATGAGGCTTTTATCTATGTGGATTGTGGTCAAAAAAAGAACTTTCAAGACATTGTTAGTTCTCAAAGTAGTTTTGTGCATTATTCAGATACAGTTACATGGAATCCTAATTGTGTTTATTGGGTCAAAATAACTATCAATAATACGTTGCCTCACGAACATGAATGGGTTTTGAATTTGGGAAAGGATTTGAATTTGGTTGATGTTTTTGACCCTATGCCTGCTCTTAATCAATATGCTCACAAAAGAAATGGTATTTTTGTTTCTCCTGCCGAAAGAAATATTGATGAGATGGTTTCTCAGACCAAAGTACGAGTAAATTTTTTGCCAAAATCTAAAAAAACATTATTTATTCGATATCAAAATATCAATAATCGTTCGATAAAAGTAGATTTAAAATTAATAAAAAAAGATAAATTTGAAAAAGATGTAAAGCATCGCAATTTATCACAAGGAATTTTTCAAGGACTTATTTGGATAATGGTTTTTTATAATTTCTTGATTTTTATACTCAACAAAGAAAAGGTTTATTTGTATTATTCTCTTTATCTATTAGGAACAGCTTTGTTTTTGATGGTAATGAGTAGTTTGGCTTTAGATGGTATAAATGGGCAATTATTTCATTATATCTGGTATTTTGCAGGGCTTTGTGTAGCATTTTATTTTCTTTTTATGCGTTCATTTTTAAAAACAAATGAACTTTTTCCACGGCTAGACAAGGCAATTAAAATTGCTATTTATATACAATTTTTGGTTGTTGCTTTTGTGATGATTTATCATTTTACGAATGATATAAAATTAATAGCAACTCTTTATTTTTTATCCATTGCATTGCAAGCCTTGTTTATTCTTGTTCTTTTAATTTGTTTGTTGTTTATTCTTAACAATAAAAAAATGAAAAAAAGAAGAAATAAAAAATTGATTTATTTCTTTGTCGCTGGTTCTTTTGCCTTAATTGTGGGTGCAGCAACCGGAAATATAATGAACTTTTTGGATATTACTTCAAGAACAGTAGGTGGTGTGTTTATACAAGCTGGGATTGTGGCAGAAATTCTCCTTTTTTCGATGGGTTTGGGATATAGAATGAAACTCAATGAAGAAGACAAACAGCGTGTACAAGGAAAATTAATTGTTCAACTCAAACAAAATCAATCATTACAACGCACGCTCAATCAAGAACTAGAACAAAAAGTTGCAGAGCGAACACAAGAAATAGAACAGCAAAAAGAACAAATAAATAAGAAAAATCATCAGCTTTTAGAAACAAACAAAAAAATGACAGACAGCATTACGTATGCTGCACGAATACAGGCTGCTATTTTGGGAGATATAAATCAGTTGGAAGAAGAATTAGGAGATTCATTTATTCTTTTCCGTCCTCGTGATATTGTCAGTGGAGATTTTTATTGGCTCAAAAAAATAAAAATAGAGGAAAAGACTTATAAAATATTTGTGATTGCAGATTGTACAGGACATGGCGTTCCAGGGGCATTTATGACTGTAATGGGGGTAGATTCGTTGGAAGAAATTGTAGGGCATGAAAAAATATGGCAACCGAATCAAATTCTTTATAAACTAGACCAACGCATTAGAGCAGCTACTACTCAACGAAAAACTACAGGAAGACAGATTCGTGATGGAATGGATATTGTAATTTTGGTTTTTGAGGAAGGAACAAATAAAGCTTATTTTGCAGGGGCAAAAAATCCACTTTTTCATATTAGAGGCGACGAACATTTGCTGACAAAAGGTTCTACTTCTGCGATTGGAGGAACAACAAAAAAAACCAAATCATTTTCTATGCACGAAATTACGTATCAAAAAGGAGATGTTTTTTATCTTTATTCTGATGGCTTTCAAGACCAATTTGGAGGAGAAAAGGGAATGAAATATATGAGCAAAATATTTAGAAAAAAATTAGTTGAAATTTCTAACTTTCCGATGAAAACACAAAAAGAAATTTTGGATAAAGAATTTGTTAGTTGGAAAGGAACACAATCACAGACCGATGACGTGATTTTGGCAGGAATTAGAATGTAATACTTAGAGGCGAGAGGCGAGGGCAGTGATGTTAAGTTTTGTTTCTAAAAAAAATCAAATAGTGCTAAATTTTATTCTGCCTAAAAAAGCAAAAAAGGGGGATAAATACAGAACTTAATACCACAGAAGGTAAGAGGTTAGGGAATGGAGAACGAATAATTTCTCAATCCATTAAAAAATAAAATTGCAAATTTATCTTTACTCAAACTTTTTTTTGTACTTTTGTATTCTCATAATTTAATTATTTTCTTGTTAGTTTAATTAATAAGACCATCAATTAAAAATAAATGATAAGAATAGCAAATGGTTATTCTTTTTATTCACTCGTTTTGATACTTTCCATCTACAAAAATGTTAAATCGTCGTATTCTACGCCTGAAAGCTATGCAGGCTTTGTATGCTTTAGAGCAAGCACAACGTTCCAATTATCAATTAGCCTTAGATTATATTCATCAAAAATTTGAACCCAATCTTAATTCGATGGTCATTCCGACAGCAGAAGAGGTGGCTCAAAAAAGAAATCTAGGAAAAGAGCTATTTAAAGTAAATTATCAAAACGAAAGTTTGGAAAAGCAGAGTGAACACCCAGAGGTAGATTTGGCTGTTAGCGAGGCAATGCGCACGTATAACCTCCAAATACAAAAAGAAAGACGCTTGCAAAAACAAGAAATGATAAAGAAAACAGAGGGCATACATGATGATTACCTCAAACTTCTCAAACTCCTCATAACACTTGCTGATTATTCAGAGGCTAGTTATAATTCTCGCAAAGCTAGGCAATACTCTAAAGAAGTTATCTTTGATTCGGAGTTGCATTTTACAAATAATGCCTTGATAAAGCATTTGATAGAACACAAAGAATTACAAGAATTATTAGTAGGCTCAAATTGGGCTACCGAAAATGTAAAGCATTGGTTCAAGATTTTGAAAGAAGAAGAGTTTTACAAAAATTATCTACTTCTCGAAGCTCCAACATTTGAAGAAGATAAAGAATTTATGATAAACTTGACAAGAGATTTCATTATGCAAAATGAAGTCTTAGATGGATTTTTTGATGAAAATGATATTTATTGGTCAGAAAATCGTAGTGTACTTCGAAATATGCTCCTCAAAACAGTCAAAAATATAGAAGAAGAAAATACAATAGACACACCTGTTGAGCTTTATTTGCTTTCTCGTAATTGGGAAGATGATAAAGAATTTTTTGAAGAACTATTTCAAAATACAGTAAATGAAAGTTTGCAAAACGAACAGCTTATCAGCGAAAGACTCAAAAACTGGGACATCAATAGAGTGGCAATGACTGATACTTTGATTTTGAAAATGGCAATGAGTGAGATGATGCACTGTCCGAGTATTCCTGTTAAGGTTACAATAAATGAGTATGTAGAGCTTGCCAAAAATTATAGTACACCAAAAAGCAAAGAATTTGTAAATGGTATTTTGGATACTATTTCTGAATATTTGCTTGCCGAAGGAAAAGTCAAGAAAAGTGGACGTGGGCTTTTAGATAATCAATAAAAAAATAAATAGTGTTTTTGAAAAATTAAAAATTTGTGTTTTCTCAAACTAATATTTCAAAAAATGCGTTAATAAAACACTACTTATCAAAAACTTAAATTAATAGTAATTGCTTTATTATATTTTTATTTTGAATTACTTTATAAAATAATATTATTATGAAACCATCTCATATCGGATTGTTTGCTGGCGTAGTAGGTGCAGCAGCTATTGGAACATTTTTTGGAATTTTGTACGCTCCAGACAAAGGAAAAAATACTCGTAGTCGTCTTAATTATCGTCTTTATCGTACTCGTGATAGAGTAAATTCGCTTTTAGACAAAATAAATTCTACAGATGAAAATGTTTTTTCGAAGGAAGCGCAAGAAGAAGGAAAAAAAGTAATTGAAGAAGTGAGAGAACGCACAGAAGATTTACGCTCTGAAATTGATGCACTTATTTCTCAAATTCGCACCCAAAAATAATCAAGATATTTCTTTTAAAATTAAAAATATACTAAATTTTATTTGGGATTTATTTATCAAAAAAAAATTATACTATCTTTGTATAATTATTTGGAAATAGAAATTGATTAATGGGTGATACAAAAATCACTACTTCATAATTAATTCTTCAATTAAAAATTATATTATATATGAAAATGAACAAAATTGTTGGAACATTTCTTATCTTAGGAATGAGTAGTTTTTTTGTAGCTTGTTCGGGTGAAAAATCATCTGAAGCAAGTACAGATGAAACAAATACAGACCAAACAACTGCAAGTGCAGAAATCGCAAAAACAGGAACTGATGATGCTTCTATAAAAGAAGTAACACCAACAGAAACAAAAGAAGTAGCAGCAAATTTAGCTGCCATTGAATTTGAAGAAACTGTACACGACTTTGGTAGTATCAAAGAAGGCGAAAAGGTATCACACGTTTTCAAATTTACAAATACAGGAGATAGCCCTCTTATTCTTACAGGTGTTCAGCCTTCTTGTGGTTGTACGGCTTCTGATTATACCAAAACTCCAGTCGAACCAGGGGGAGAGGGAACAATTTCACTTACTTTTGATTCAAAAGGCAAACCTGGGAATGTAAATAAGACAGCAACCGTAAAAGCAAATATTGCAGGTGGACAAACACTTATTTCTTTTAAAGGAAATGTAGCAGGCGATGCAAGCAAAAAAGCTGGTAGCCCTTACAAATAATCTTTAGTTTTCTGACAAAGGATTTTAAAATAAAAAAGCATATTCTATTTTTTTAGTCTATGCTTTTTTTTTAAGAAAATTTATTGCCCTTTATTTTCGTTTCTGACTTCTTCAAAAAGATTCATTATTTCTTCGTTAGGAATTTGTCCATCATTTTGTTTTTTAAAAAAATCTACAAACAAATCACTACTACTTTTAGAGTAATCTATTTCAGCCTCTGCATCATTATTTTTTCCTTTTATCTTGGGGATAATCGTTCCCACAATTCCTGTATGAGTAGCGTATAAAAGTTGCCTATCAGCAGCCGAAAGAAAGCTATTAGTTTCGATACTAAGTTCTACCAAAGAGGGTTTTTCACTGTTTTGGTCTTCATTGAGCCATTCTATTGCTTTGTTTATTTCTGAAAATGTTTTGCGTTTTAATTCTTTACAGCCTGTCAATTCTACTTTTTCATATTTAATTATTTCTTTTTTATTAGCAGGTTTGGCATCTAAAATAACAACATATTTTTTTTGAAAGGCTTCCGAAAAACTATACGCCAAAAGACTTCCACTATACACAATCGGAAATGGTTTTTTTTGTGTAGAATGATAACGATGCAAATGCCCTAAAGCTACATACTGAATATTTTTTGGGAAATTTTCGGTGTAAATAGGCTGTGCCGAGCCTACTAAAATAGATTTTTCATCGTCTGATTCTTTGGGTGGAGTTTCGCCTTTTTTCATGACAAACAAATGTCCCATCAAAATATTAATTCCGTTTTCGTCAAGATAATCATTGGCTTGTTTTTGCCACAATTCTTGCAAAAAATCTCTAAGTTCTTGCTCTTGATTATCCAGACTAAAATATGTTTTTAGACGAAGTTGGTTTGCATAAGGTGTAAGCAACAGACGCAACGGACATTCCCAATGTGGCATCATAAGCTCTAAAAAACCTTCCTCACTTCTCAAAATTTCTAAACCATTGTCCAGCTTTATTTTTGGTAATTTATCATTTGGATAACCCAACAAAAAAATACCCAATTCACTTCCCCAAACACTAAAATTAGCAATATATTGAGCCGAATCGTGGTTTCCTGCAATCGCTACCACAGGACGAGAACCGTTTTTAGAGAGGCGTTGAAGAGTTTTTAAGAATAATTGATTAGCATTATTTGAAGGCAAAGGAATATCAAATAAATCTCCTGCTATCAAAATTACATCTACATTTTGAGTATCAGCAATCTGACAAAGTTCGTCTAAAACTTGTTGTTGTTCTTCCAAACGAAAAAAATCGCCTAGTTTTTTTCCTAAATGCCAGTCTGCTGTATGTAGGATTTTCATTTTTTGCTATTTTACTGTATCACTCGTGGGGACACAAGCAATGGAAAGTTTTTTATTTACAACTAAAATAAAAGGTATTATTTTATTATAATCATCGAAGTAATTTTTAAAATAAAATCTATTTTATCGTTGCTTGTGTCCCCACAAGCGATTTATACAATCTAACTCAAATCCTCTACTTCTAACATTGCATTTTCCCATTCTAAGGTTCTTGTTTCCAGATTTTTTTTCAAAGAAGCATGTTTTTTAGAAAGTTTTTCCGACTTTTCTGTATTTTCATAAGTAGAAGGTAGAGCCAATTCTTTTTCTATTTCTTTAATATCAGCTTCTAATTTTCCGACTTCTTTCTCTATATTTTCAAGATTTTTTTCAGCCTGACGAATTTTCTTTTGAAGTGCTTTTTGCTCTTCTTGAGAAAGATGTTGATTGTTTTGTGTATTACTTTTTTTGCTGTTTTTGTATTCTTCTTTTTTTGCTTTCTTTTCTTCTTTAGCTTTTTTAGCTTCTATATCATTTGATTTATTTTCTTTTTCTTGTAAATCTCGTTGTTGTTTCCAATACTTAAACTCTGTATATGTACCAGGATATTCTTTGATTTTTCCTTCTTCAATCCACCAAATTTTGTTAGCTATACTTTGAATAAAATGGCGATTATGAGAAACAACAATACACGTTCCTTCATAATTATTGACGGCTTCTATCAGAATATCAACCGATTTCATATCCAAGTGATTGGTAGGCTCATCTAACAACAAGAAATTTGCCTCTGAAAGTAACATTTTAGCAAGTGCAACTCTTGATTTTTCTCCCCCTGAAAGCACACGAATTTTTTTGTAAATGTCATCACCAGCAAACAAAAAACAACCCAAAACAGCTCTTAATTCTGATTCTGTTCGGTCTGCTCCTGCGCTTCGAAGTTCTTCCAATAAGTCATTTTCTAAGTGTAAGGCTTCTAATTGATGCTGTGCATAAAATGATTGTCTTACATGATGCCCTGGTTTTAGCTCTCCAGCATTATAACTTTCGGCATCTGCCAGCATTCTCAAAACAGTTGATTTTCCTTTTCCATTTGCTCCAATTAAGGCAATTTTGTCGCCTCGTTCTATCATTCCTTCTGCTTCTTTCAAAATATGAAGGTCGCCATAACTTTTAGATACTTTTTCTAATTCGGCTACTATTTTTCCAGATGGTTTTTGGAATGTAAAACGCATTCTCATCGTGGGAGCATCAGATTCTACGGCTTCAATTCTTTCTACTTTATCAAGTTGTTTTACTCTTGATTGTGCTTGCTTTGCTTTTGATGCCTTTGCCTTAAAACGCTCAATAAAACGCTCGGCTTCTCTTATTTTTTGTTGTTGATTTTCGTATGCTTTTTGTTGTAAATCAGCTCTTAATGCCTTTTCTTCTCTATAAAAATCATAATTTCCAGAGTAACGAACCAAATCTTGTCCCCAAACTTCAACAATTACATTACAACAATTATTCAAAAAATCTTGGTCATGAGAAACAATCATTATCGAACCTTCATAATTATTCAAATAACTTTCTAACCATTCAATGGAAGGCAAATCCAAGTGATTGGTAGGCTCATCAAGCATCAAAAGTGCAGGTTTTTGCAATAATAATTTTGCAAGCATGACACGCATACGCCAACCACCCGAAAACTGTGCAAGTGGCTTAGTAAGGTCTGCTGTTTTGAATCCCAAACCTTCCAAAATCTCTTCTGCTCTAGCTTGAATAGAATAACCTCCGAGTGTTTCGAACTCTGTTTGAAGCGTTGCAAGTTCATCTAAAAGTTTGTCGTTGTATTCTGTTTCTATTTTTGATAGAATTTTATTGATGCGTGCTGCAAGGGCATTTTCACGCTCAAAGGCTTGCATCGCCACATTTATAATGGGTTCATGACTTTCATAAGAGAGCAAATCTTGATTCAGAAAACCAAGCGTACAATCTTTTGACTTACTAATATCGCCTTCATCGGGCGTATATTCGCCATCAATGATACGCAAAAGTGTAGATTTGCCAGTTCCGTTGGCACCAATAAGACCGATACGTTCTTTAGGTTTGACGTGTAAAGAAGCCTCAAAATAAATAGGGCGATCGGCGAAATAAAACGAGAGATTGTTGATACTAAGCATAATCAGCAAAATTACGATAGTTTCTTGTGAAAACAAAGGGGAAATTGATTTTGTATGTGTATTTGTTGGTGTCGCTACGCTAAAACACCAACAAAGGCTGGAATATTTAGTTAGATATTTTTATTTAGGTATTTTGTTGCTGACTTGCTTTTTCTAAGCTCATTTCTTATATCTCTCACAACTTCCATATCTAAATTAACACTTCCTGTTATTGCTACTCTAAGGGTAGGCTGTTCAAAATTTGGTTATTTTCTCATACAGTTTTCGTGTCTTTTGAAATTTAGCTACATCGTAGCG
>CAKZOK010000100.1 GCA_937136415.1 uncultured Cytophagales bacterium
TTATTTGTATTTATTCTAAATAAGCTACAAAAAGAACAAATGATTTTTGTTATAATTTTTTGCATAGTAATTTTGTGGATATTATAAAATTTATATCTATCTATGCAACTCACTTTCAAGGCTTTAACCATCAATTATAAAACAGCTCCTGTAGAAATACGTGAGAAACTTTCTTTGAGTGAATCAGAGTGTCAGAGCTTTTTACAAAAGGCTTCTGATATGTTTGCTTTAAGCGAGCTTTTTGTACTTTCAACCTGCAACAGAACTGAAATTTATTATAGTTTGCCCGAAAATAATACTATAAATGGTTCTTCAGATATATCCAAAAACTGTCCTTTTTCGTCTTCTGAATCTAGTGAATCTATTTCTCAACATCTAATTGCTTTATTGGTTAGTCAAAAAAACCTTTCTGATTCGGCAAGTTATTTTCCTTATTTTCAATCTATTGAGGAACATAAAGAGGCTGTTAGGCATCTTTTTTCGGTTTCTATGGGTTTAGAATCACAAGTCATTGGAGATATTCAAATCAGTAATCAAGTAAAAAAAGCTTATCAATATAGTGCCGACTTGAACCTTGCAAGTCCATTTTTGCATCGCCTTTTACATACTGTTTTTTTTACAAACAAACGTGTAGCACAAGAAACTAGCTTTAGAGATGGGGCAGCTTCTGTGTCGTATGCAGCAGCAGAAATGACTTCGGAGCTTGCTCAAACAGTAATTCAGCCAAAAATATTAGTAATTGGAGTGGGCGAAATTGGGGGAGATGTAGTCCGAAATTTGGATAAAGAAGATTATCACACCGTAACTGTCATGAATCGTACTTTTGAGAAGGCAAAAGAATTTGCTGACGCACAAGGTTTTGAGGTAGCCAAAATAGAACACTTACAAGAAGAAGTCAAAAAAGCAGATGTCATTATTTGTTCGGTGGCTGCAAAAGAGCCAATTTTGACCAAAAAATTGGTAGAAGAAGTTCAAGAAGTACGTTTCAAATATTTGATTGATTTGTCTGTTCCTAGAAGTATCGAACCAGAAGTAGAACAGATTCCTCATGTGAGTGTATTTAATATTGACCAAATTCAGAATCGTACTGCAGAAGTAATCGAACGCAGAAAATCAGCAATTCCACAGGTACAGTCTATCATAAATGAATCGATAGAAGGCTTTGAAGACTGGAGTAAGGAGATGGTTGTTTCGCCCACCATTCATCGCCTAAAAAATGCCTTAGAGCAAATTCGAAAAGAAGAAATAAACCGTCATTTGAAAAATTTAGATGATAAAGAAATCCAAAAAGTAGAAATGATTACAAAAGGAATAATGCAAAAAATCATCAAACTTCCTGTCATTCAGCTCAAAGCAGCTTGCAAACGTGGAGAAGCCGAAACATTGGTTGATGTCTTGAATAATTTGTTTAATTTAGAACAAGATGAGAAAGTCTAATTTTTATTTTTGATTAATTATTTTAAAAAAATAACGTCTTTTTTTTATTATTCCTTAAACAATTTTCAAAAAAATAAGGTTCGTTATTACGGACGGTAATAGTTTTCATAAGTGCATAAAAAAACCTATATTCTTTGGATATAGGTTTTTTCTTATCTAATTTGTTTCTATTTCCAATTTATTTATATCTTCCTCTTTAACCGAAATTAAATATATAAAAACACTCATATCACAAGATGCAAGTGTTTTCTATACGAAGAAAAACAACAAAGTGCTGTTACTCTTCTATTGTACTTTCATCTATAGTATAGACATATCTATATTCACTTCCTTGATATTTGGTTTCTTTTCCATATTCTTCTACCCAAATATCTCTGTTTTCTGTATCATAGATATTATTGGTCATTTGTTGATTTGTGTACTTTAATACTGCACCGTTTTCTAGAATAATATGAATAGAATCTGTATCTTCTAGAGTTAGTCTGACTCCTCCTCCCATAGCACAAGGAGAAGCCAACGATTCTCTAGATTCAATTGGAACATATATACTTTTGGTTATTGTGGAGTCTTGATAGAGTATTATTTCTATATTTTCTGTGAGCTTGTTTTCTACTATGTATTCTGAACAAGACTTTGGGTCACAGCTAGATAATATAAATAGTATTAATAAATTAATTATTGCAATTTTTTTCATTTTGTTATTTTTTAGAGTAAATAAAATAGCGACTACCTTTCAGTAAGAAAAGTAGTTGCTTATGTATAATTTTAATTCCAGAAGTAACCTTCAAAAAGATTGATAACATCATTTCTATCTCGGTCGCTACTTTCTCTAAGTAATCTATCTCTAAACTCTCGTGGAGATTCTATTCCTAGGACACAAAACACTCCTACTAAAAATAGAAGTGTTTTTTCAATACGACTACAAAAAAGAAAATGCTGCACACTACTCGCCTTCGATGCTTTCTTCTATTGTACTTTCATCTATGGTAAAGACAAATCTATAATCTCCTCCATTATATTTTGTTTCTTTTCCATACTTTTCTACCCAAATATCTCTATTTCTAGTATCATAGATATTGTTAATAGGTTGGGCATTTGTATATTTTAATGCTCTGCCGTCTTCTAAGATAATATGAATAGAATCATGCACTTCCAAATCTAAGCCGTCAGGACTCCCTGACATACCACATAACAATTCTACTCTTTCCCTTTCTTTAGAAATAATCTTTAAATTTATAATTGAATCTATTACCCCTATATACTTAGAATTTGTATAGAAGATTACTTCTATATCTTGTTCTAAATCATTTTGTATTTGATAATCTGCACAATAATGTGGATCACAATTTGTAAAAAAGATAGTTGTTGAAAGAATAAGTAATGTATATATAATATTTTTCATTTTATTGTTTTTTTAAGTAAATAAAAAGACAACTACTTTTTAGCAAAAAAAGTAGTTGCCTATGTCTAATATTAATTCCAAAAATACCCTTCGAAGAGATTAATAACATTGTTTCTATCTCTATTGCTACTCTCTCTGAGTAATCTATCTCTAAATTCTTGTGGCGATTCTATTCCCCAGTCTAGTGCATTGTATATATCTTCATTGGTATATCCTTCTGCATTGTCTGTAAAGCCTACACGATAGTTATCAGTATTAGTATCTATCAAATCTGCCATAATTCCCCCAGGAATCCAACCTTCCCAGCTCACTATTATTCCCCCTCTACGAGGTCTATTTATATCTACTCCAGGTCTATCAAAAGGCGTAAAGTCTTCAAATCCTGCAAGAGTAATTTCACTATTATCTATTGTTCCACCTACACCTCTAAACTCTGCTAATGTAAGTTGATAACCCATATGATATGCCCAAGCTTCTCCTAAAGCACATATACCTGTATTCATTCCAGAACCATCGCCATAAGAACCATAGGTAATAATATAATTAATATATTTTGTCCAATAGCGACTTCCTACTTTCTCAAAATGACTGGCATGAGCTAATTCATGAAAAGTAGATCCATACACTTCTGCTGTACCTTGACTGCTATTGGCTTCTATAATCACGTCAGGAGATACAAATCTAATAAATATAGATATAAGATTTAGTCTAATAGAAATTCCATTTGCTTTTAATAAGAATGTAGCTAATTGTGAATTTGTAGTAAATCCTATCAAGCCCCAAGTTTTGCTAAGCATAGGAGCAGAACTTGAGCCGTTTCCATTTGTAGCAAGAATACGAAGTTTACGGTCTGGAGTGCCTATATTCATAGCTTGACAATATTGAGCATACTTTACAGCACCATTATTTACAGTAGCAAAACGCCAACCTCTTGAGTTTTGCTGAATATCTATGTCATACCCTCGTTTGTCATGCCTTCCTACATTATGTTCTGCTCGTTGCATGGCAAAAACAGAACTCCAAATTTTGAAACCAGATTGATTTCTAAATATTACGCTGTATCTTGGGTCTCTTCTATACGTGTTATCTACTTCATAGAAGCCATTTTCATCTGTATAGTCATACCCATACTTAAACCATCTTCTTGTACGTACTCTTACTCCAACGACAGGTACTAATGCTCCTCTTTCAGAATCCCAAACCCTAACAAAACCTCTTGGTCTGTGCTTTGTTCTTTGTATCTGCTCACAAGGAAGAATGGGAGGTACAATATCACGAGGAGGGGAGTCTGGAAAAATACCACTAATCGTGATGGAAGCATCTTCTAAGGTTTCATACAAAGAATAATTACCAACAGAACGCCCAGACTGACCATTACAATCAAGAGTTGTGTCCTCATCATCTGTTAAATATAACTCCTCTAATATTACATATTCAATTTGAATAGCGTTAAAATCAAAGTTTGCAGGAACAGAAGTATATAACCACTTTCCTATACTATTTTGCGATGTTGGTAGGCTGTAATCTATTTCATTTTCTACTTCGTAATCCAATGGATAAGAGAAAAGTTCTAATCCTTGTCGTTGCAATATTTCAAAGTCCTCACTAGATTCTATGAAGAACTTAACGTAGTAATGTGTAACAGGAATAGTAAAATCTATAGGAATGAGCCTTAGATTTTTTTGTCTCAAACTTTGCAGTGCAATATTCATGTTTTTCACTGAATAGGGATTATTGAGTTTTTTTCCTAATACTACTTTATTAAATTTTGGTGTTCTAACTGTGCTTGCTTGATGCTTATGATGAAAATGATTTTCTGTATTTTCAGCATGCTGTTCTACCTCTTCTATTTTTTCTTCACAAGATGAAAAAGCGAATATTACAATCATTATAATACTAATTTTGTTTAGTATTTTGAATGAATTTGAATGAATTTGAATTGAATTTGAAATTTCTAAATAACATGATATTAACATAATTTGAATGAATAACTAATTGATTTGTTCTGATAACTAATTGATTACCAGCACAAATTCTAATGAACCACAAAGTAAAGAAAACAATTTTGAAAAATCAAAAAATTAGTATTTACTTTTTTATTCAAAGTTTTGTTTTTAAAAATAGATGTTACTTTTATTTCAAAATAATCTTATAAATAACGATAAAGTACAATTTCAAATGTCTATATGAGTTATAAACAAAGGTTCATCTTTTTGCTTTTCATGTAAGATAAAAAAAAGATTTCATTTTTTTGAATGAATAAAAATCTATGATTTGATGGTGAAAGTCATTCTATTAGTTTTGGCTACTTTCCTCTTTAACTAAAAACTGGACTGCAAAACGAATAAGACCAATCATTCTGACAATAAAAATGGCAAAACCCAAAAGTGTAATACAAAATAAAATAAATTGTACAATTATTTTGAGATAATGAGAAATGAGTGTTGCATTTTGCCATTTATCATAAAAAGAAATTAAAAAATCGGGTAATGCAGGCGCAAAATTCCAAGCTATAATAGCCAAAACACTAAACCAAAAACCAAAAAAAAGAACCGTTCCGAATGAGAAAAAAGCAAGAGCATAAAACTGTGTTTTGGTATCTGTTATTTGACGAGCCTTTCGAAAAGAAAAATATTTGAAAATAGCGACCAAAAATTCATTTGATTTTTCACGAAGATTTGTTAGCCCAAAACCATCGCTAAAAATCCAATATCCATCAGCTTTCATAAAAGGAACAAAAGAATAAAGAAGACGAACAAAATTGATGGCAACAATCCCACTCCACATAGTAGTAGAAGCAATGCTGAAATAATCTAATAAAATAAATATGCTTCCTGCAATCCATTGAAAATAAACTCCTGCCAAATTAATTATGATTCTTTTTTGGGGTTGAAGTTTCCATGCTTCACTGATTTGAGTAAAAAAAACAGGATAAATTAAGTAAAATCCATAACCAATTCTGGGTGTTCGAATTCCAAAATACAAAGCTGCTGAAGAGTGTCCTGCTTCATGAAAAACAAAAATTAGAAGGATAAAAAGATAAATTAATAGATACTCCAAAGCTGAGGCTTCTGTCCAAACACTATGTTGTTCTTCAAAAACAGAATGTGAAGAAAGATAAAAAACATGAGCAAAAAGACCACTCAAAATAAAAAAAACAGCTACCCATTTTTGAAACAAAAATTTGAATGCAGATGCTAAAAAATGCGTTTTTGAAGCATTAAATAATGTTTTTTGAGATTTGATAGAATCATTATCATAATCTATTTTTTGTTTAATAATTTCATTTTCTTTCCCTACCAAAACACCCAATGGTCTTATTTTTTTATCAATAATTTTTTCTACATCGTCAAGTTTTAGGTGCTGATAAGCAGAATGTTGTATGAGTTGAGAATGAATTTGAGAGAATGACTTTTTATCATTTAAGCCTGTCAATATTTCTTTAATCAAAAATCCACAATAAAACTGTTTTGTTCCACATAAAATCAAAAATTGTTTGTGCAAAACTTCAAAATCTGTTTTTTTGACTTGTAAAATATCTATTAAATTGTAGGATACATCAATGGTTTGCATATTTTTTTATTAAAGAATAGGATTAAAATCTTTGAAAATCAATATACTTATTTTTTGAGAATAATTTTATATTTATGTTGGCAAAACGAGATATAGAATATACGATTTCTTATTTTTACATTTTAAAATTCTTTCAAAAATATATCTTTTTAATTTTAATTATGATAATTTCTTTCATCAGTCGAAAAGGTGGAACAGGCAAAACCACAAATATTACGCATCTTGCCACAACACTTGCCAGTCAGAAAAAACGTGTTTTGCTTATAGAAACAGATACTAATTATACGCTCACAACACTTCGAAAAATGGAGCTTTTTAAAAAGAAAGAGCTTGAAAAAGATGCTCCTTTTCCAATCTTAACTTCTACTGATGACACAATTATTGAGCAATTAGAAAAGAGTAAGAAGGGCAAAAAATATGATTATATTTTGATAGATAGTGCAGGAAAAACAACCGATGAAGGCATTCGAAAACTCTGTCTGGCTTCTAATTTGGTCGTTGTTCCGACGAGTCTTTCGCAAAATGACTTGTTGGTAGCCTATCAAACCATACAAGATTTAAAACCTGCAAAAGAGATAAATAAAAAACTCAAAATTGCAATTCTTCCCAACAGAATCCATAATAGAACAAATCCAAAAACTGTACAAAATGCTCTCTCTAGCTTAGATGCGACCATTATTCCGACTTTTGTGGTGTCTAAAAATAAAATGGCAGAGTTTTCTACTTTAAATCCTATCGAAGAATATCAAGAAATTGCAGAAAATATTGTATCTTTGCTAAAATCATAAAGATAAAAGTTGTAAAATTATTTTTATCACAACTGACACACAATCAAGTATTTATCTAAAAAATAATTAATAAAACTATCCAAAATCTATTTATTTCGCCTTATTTTTTATATTATTATGGCAAAAAATAACACTCTAGCAGACTTAGATGCTTTTTTGAAAGAACAAGGAACATCTAAAAATAGTACAAAAAAAGCAGAAACTTCTTACACAAAAGAAGAATTTGTCAATCAAACTCCTCATCAAATTGTCGAAACAGAAATAAAAGCACAAAAACAAGACAAGAAAGCTGAGAGTAAAATAGATACACATGTTGAAATCAAAACGCCTAAAAATGTTGCTTCAAAGCACATTAATAATTTTGTTCCTAGCCAAAAAGAAGAAGATTCTACAATATTACAATGGGCAAAAGCGATTGATGAAACTGTAAAAGAAAGTCAAGTGCTTCGTTCTGTTCCTCTTTTGTCGGATATTACTGAAAGTGGCACTGAACAACTAAAAGCAACCGAAAAATTCTTAGAAACCTCTCAAAATATTTGGAAAAAATTTTGGGATTAGTCAGAATCTATTAGAAAAAACAAAAAAACTTTAACCAAATATTTGGTTAAAGTTTTTTTTATAAATGGTCTATAAAAACTGATGTATGCTTGTTTTATCAGAAGCGTTTTCATTCAGTTTTGGGGAACTGAACGCACAATTTAAAAACCTATCCTACTTTGTCGAAGACAACCAAAATGATTATAGATTAAAAATCATTATTATCATCTAAATTTTGTCTTTTCTTTCCTTTTCCTTTCTTTTTTCCCTTCTTTTCTTCTTTCATTTTGAGATAGTCTGCATACTGACTATCAGTAAAAATACTTTTTACTTTTCCATCAAATTCAGTTTTTATTGCCTTGCGTTGTGCTTTTTTTTCTGGACTTTTTCCTTGCCCTTTTACTCTACCCATTTCAGTAATTCGTTTTTCAAGAGCTGTTTTGATTTGTGCTGTTTGTGTGTCATTTAGATTAAATTTTGTTTTCCATTTTTTAGATTTTTTTTCAGCTCTTTCGGTAGGTGTTAGGTTCTTTTTTCCCTGTTTTTGTGCGAAAGTGGTTGTCATTCCAACAAAGAAAAAAAGTAATGAAAGAAGAATAATTTTGCTTGTCAAATTCGAATTGATTTTTTGAATTTTCATAATTTCAATAAGTTAGAGTTAAATAAAACTAGATTTAATTTGTAATCAAAATAATTGATTAATTGGTTTTCGTAAGGTTAGATACAACAATAAAGCAAAGGTTTAATTTACTATTTATTTTTATAAAAAAATCCCTATTTATTTTGAAACAAATAGGGAAATATTTTTTTTATAAAAGCAAATGATTATCTCAAATCTACTTCTTCTACATTTGGATGTTTGGCTTTATTGAACTGAAAATCTGAATCTGTTACCGAAACATTAGATTGAAAATTGGCAATTTTGTAAGAATGCACACGCCCATTTTTTTCAAAAATATTCCAACTAGCAAGGCTATAATTTCCCTTATCAATCGTCAAGCGCACCTTAAAAAATTGTAAGTTTTTATCAATCGGAACTAAATCAATTACTTTGTGCGCTCTACCTGCAATTTTCACTTCTTCTACCACAACATATTTATATCCTTTTTTATAAATTTCAAAAATATCAGTTGGGTTTAGCCCATCAGCTTCGTCATAACTTGTGATGGTTACTTCATTGGCATCATCTAAAAATGTCCAAACCGTTTTGTGGTCATTATAAATTTGTTGTCCTTCTGTTTTGAGATGATATTTGTTGCCCTTTACAGTGATTGTCCCTGTAAGAGATTCGTTTATGTTTTCAGATGCACTCGCCAAAGTAGAGGTAAAAGTCGCTCTGAATGAATTGTATTTTTTGTATTTGTTGCTCATTGCATCTAAAAGTGTGCGTGCTTGTGCATCTTGAGCATAACTAGAATTTATTGCAAAAGTTGCAAAAAATAGAATTATGAAAGGTATAAAAATCTTTCTCATTATAAATGGTATTATTAAGTTTTTGTTGAGTATTTGATTCGTTTTTAGTATTAGATGTATTATTAGAATAAGTTTGCCAAAAACGTACCGAATTACTAAGACAGGATTATATTTAAGTATTATTATTCTGTCTAGTTTCAATAACCGTTCCAAATGAAAAGTAAAATAAAGTTGTATTTTTGAAAGATTTTTTTTTGACGTAGTTAAATAAAAGAAACAGCAAACTCTGTTTTGAGGTATCTATTTTGAAAAGAATAAATAAAATTCTGTTTGCCTATTTATCAGAAAATTGCTTAAAAAATTGTACCTTTGCCTACTTGATTTATACATAGAAAAAAGAATGTATTGTGCAATATTTACTCAACCACATAGAATCTCTTATTTTTTGTTCTCCTACTCCTATTTCTATAAAAGAAATTCAACGAGTTTTGGAGGAGCTTTTTGGTACAGAAGTGCCAAAAAAAGATATAGAAGATGCTATTGAAGTTTTGCAAAAACGCTATGAACAGGCTGATTTTTCAATAGAAATAAAAGCTATCGCAGCAGGGTTTCAATTTCTAACCAAATCTGATTTTCAGAGTAGTGTAAGTTTGTTATTGACACAGAGAGCCAAACGCAAACTTTCCAAATCTGCCATCGAAACACTGGCTCTTGTTGCCTACAAACAACCCATTACAAAATCCAAATTAGAAGCCATACGAGGTGTGAGCTGTGATTATGCCGTACAAAAATTATTAGAAAAAGAACTTTTGGTTATCAAAGGAAAAGACAAAACACCTGGTCGTCCTATTTTATATGGAACTTCGGATAAATTTATGCACTATTTTGGAATTAATTCTTTAGATGATTTGCCAATGCCAGAAGATTTGTCAGCAGAAGATGTAGAAGCTGCACAACAACAAGCCAAACTACAATCAAAATCAGAAGATGAGCAGGGCGATGAGTTTTCACTTTTTAAGTTTCAGCGTGGAACAAAGGCAATTCAAGACAAGAAAAATAAAGACAGTGATTAGTTTTTAACTAATTAGTGATTAGTGTAACTTCAATTCTACCATAAAATTATTTAACTAATCGTTAATCACTAGAAACTAATCACTACAAATTGCGAGATGCACTCGTAATTCAAAATTTAACAAACTGAAAAGATATTTCAATGAAAAATAACGATAAAAGACCAAATAAAAATTCGGCTTTCAAACCCAAACTCAAAACAAATGAAAGAGGAAACCTAAAAACAAATCGTTTTGAAAAGGCAAAAAGCAAACCCAATCCTCACTTTGAGAAAAAAACTCAAGATGAAAAATTAAGAAGAGAAAAAAACAAACAAGAAAATAAAAAAGAATCTATAAACAAGCCAACTTCTAAGACCAGAACACAACGAACAGAACAGCCAAAAAGAGAGTTTAATAAAGAAAGAAATTCTGAAGATAAATTTGAGAAAAGAGGAAATAAGACTGTTTTTAAAAAGACCGACAAAAAATTTGAGCGTCCTGCTCGTGTGCCTGCAAAGAATACAATTTCTGAAAAATCAAAAGAAAAGTCTTCTTATTCTTCTAAAGCAAATGAAACGTGGCGTTTGAATCGTTATATTTCAAATTCGGGTGTTTGTTCTCGCAGAGAAGCTGATAATCTTATTGCAAAAGGAGAAATTAGCGTCAATGGAAAGGTAATGAAAGAACTCGGTTTTAAGGTAAGACCAACCGACGAAGTAAAATATAAAGGAAAAGTATTGCGCAAAGAAAAACCTGTGTATGTGCTTTTAAACAAACCAAAAGATTTTATTACGACCACAAACGACCCACAAGGACGCAAAACAGTAATGGATTTGGTCAAAAAAGCAACAACAGAACGAATTTATCCAGTTGGAAGATTAGATAGAAATACAACAGGGCTTTTGCTTTTTACAAATGATGGAGAAATGGCAAAAAAACTCTCACACCCTTCCTACGAAGTACAAAAAATATATAGAGTGCAATTAGATAAGCCTTTTGATGAAGAAGGGTTGGAAAAATTGAAAGAAGGATTGGAGCTTGAAGATGGAATATCAAAGGTAGATAATGCAGCAATTTTATCGCCTGATGGTTTTTCGGTAGGTGTAGAGTTGCATATCGGAAAAAATAGAATTGTAAGGCGTATGTTTGCTCACTTAGGATACGAAGTAATTCGTCTTGACCGAACAGTTTATGCAGGACTGACCAAAGAAACGCTAGGAAGAGGGCAATATCGCCTCTTGAATGAACGGGAAATTATTCGTCTTCGTTTTTTTAATAAAAGAGGACAATAAAAATAAAGTATGAAGTCAGAAATAAAGTTATTTTTACCTCGTTGATGGTTTCATTTGAGCCTCAACGACGGTTGTTTTGATAGAAAAAAAGGTCTGATAAATTAATTTTTATTAGACCTTTTTTGATTGACAAAACTACTACGCTTTCAAGTCATTTTGTTTTGCCCATTCTCTGATAATTTCTTTTTCAAAAACAGAAGGAGAGTCATTGAAACGACGTGAAGTTTGTATTATTTGTCGTCTTTTAGGATTTACTTCTATGGTTACTAAAGATTTTCCTCTTGAAAGAACATTTTGCATAGAAAAAATTACTGATTGGCTAGTTCGACACTCTTCAGAATATGAACCAACACAGTGATTCATTTTTTTTCCCTCTTCAAAAAGTTCTTGTTTGGTAAGAAGCTGTTCAAAAACAAAACATTGCCCTGTTTTGGCTTTGATATAATTATTTTCAATTATAAAATGCGCCCATTCTTGAGGTTCTTTACGAATAATTCCAACTACTTTAAACCATTCGAAAGCTCTTTTCCATAATGAGTTCCACGTTTTTCCTTTTAAGTTAAAATTTGGTTCAGATGGATTTTTCTGAACAACTTGCCCTTTAGTATTTTGCCCCCAAAGTTTAGCAAATTTTTGATTCCAAATATACTCAACCACAATTTCTAATTCTTCGGCTGTTGCTTTAGGATTGTTTCTAACCAAAAAAACAATTACTTCTTTCCAAAACTCTTCTTTAGGGTATAAATATTTTCCCAAATCTGTTTTGTTGAGTCTATTTATAAAAGTATTGGTAGCCCCTGCTGTTTTGGCTTGTCCATATCGAATAGCTTCAATAAAAGTAAATTTTGAAGGTGATTTTGTAAAATAATGTGCTTCTTTTTTGGTAATCGGAACAGGAAAATGATTGACTTTAGAAACATTTTTTCCTTGTCCAATATCAATAAACCAAGTTCTGGCAAGTTTATTTTCGGAAGCAAACCAAAGTGACGTTAGGCAGGAAGGTATATCATATTTTACAAAAAGATGTTTTACTAAACTGGTAAATAATTTTTGAGAATTACGCCCTTTTGGCTTCCAATTTTTGATATTTCGAATAAAAAAAGAATGTTCTTTTGCTACGCATGCCAAAGCCTCTAACATATAATCTTCTTGTAAAAGAGCTTCTGTTCTTCCTTTTTGAGCAATAGAAATTACAATTTCTGAAAATTCTTTTTTGTGTGTTCCAGAGTGCATTAAAGTAATTAATTTTTGCACTTTTTCATCATTATATTTTGCAGACCAAGCATTTTTTGCGTATTGTTTGGCTACTTTTTTAAATGATTTTACATGTGTTTTTTTGTGTGCTTGAAGTGTATTTTGATAATCTTGAATAATTTTTTCTTCTCTAATTTTTTTGAGTTTGAGTCTGGATAAAGCCATGATATTTTTTTTTAGGCTAATTTTTTACTAACAAAAGGCAATACGAAGGAGGTACAAAAACGAGTGTTTTTGTAAACGAAAGCGATGAAAAAAATAAAATTGTAATTAGAAGGTAAATCAGAATAGTATTTTGTAATAATATCCGATGACTTATTTCTAATCACTTACTCAAAAAAAGAAGAAGAGTAGAAACAAGACGATTTATTTAGGTAATGAAAAAGTATTTTTCCGATACGTCATTGTTTTTATAAATTTAGTGTTGAAGAAAATTGAATTGATTCAGATACACCACCCAAACCAAAATAAAAGCAAAATAAGTTCCTTTGAAAAGAAAAAAATAACCTAGTTCATATTTTGTAAATAGTTGTGAGCTAATTTGAAACAACTCTAAGAATAGTTTTGTATATCTTTCAACTATTAACGGACTTATAAAAGAACTCTCAAAGCTAAAAAAAAGACTTATGAAAATATCTTGTATTTATCATTTTCTCGCCTCAAATTCCTCGCTCCACAAAGAAATTCAGTCCCAAATAATATAAAATTAACATTGTTACATAGACAAAAATTCCTAATAAAAGATGGCTTTGAGCATAAGAAATATAGTCAGTAAACAAAGGCAAAACCTTGATAGAAATAATAATCCGACCAGTATTTGCAATAATTGTAATGAGCCATGCTAGAGCAAAAACAGCAATAAAATAGTAGAAAAAATGTAGAAGAGTAATACTTTTTTTATGTAAAACAAAAGCACCCAAAAGTAAAGCCATCAACCAAAAATTAAGCCCAGAACAGCTTTTATCAATAACTGTAATAGGCAAAATTTGAGTACAAACATAGCCTTCCTTTTTAATAAAATCAAAATCAAGCCCTGTAATTTGTTCTACCCAAAGCGTTGTGGGCTTCAAAAGCCAAACTGAATATTCTACATCAAGATTAGTAAAAACCCATTTAAAAGTAAAGCCAATACAAAAAAATAAAAACAAAAAAATAAAAGTTTTTTTAGATTTTATATCGTAATTATTTTTGGATATAGTAGGCATATAAAATAATAATATAATATTGTTTTATGAATATACAATAAATTTCCAATAAGTCACAACTTATAAGCTCAAAGCTACTTTTTATGAAATAAATTGCTGTTTTGGAGTTAGTATTTTTTATCTTTGGGAAATGGTAAGTTTATATGAGGGTGTATTTTTTATTTTTTTTAAGTTTTTCCAAATAATTGGAACTATTCTGATAAAAAAATAATTGTACTTCTATCAAATTAATTTTACCTAATTTGTGCTTACTTTATTTTTATTTATTGGTAGTTTAATTACTACTTCAAACAACTTATTTTTAATGAGAATCTTTATCAACAAACAATTCTATTTTATTGCTCTTTTGCTCACTTGTTTTATGACTGCTTGTAGCCCCACTGCTGAAAATGAATTACAAAAATGGCAAGTGAACACAGAAACAATAACTACTCTTACAACAAACTTTCCATCTTTTGCCTCTGTTTTGAAGACTGATTTTGAAGAAATGAAATCAAAATGGGCAGAAGCTGAAAAAATGACAGATGAAGAGAAAAAAGCTGAGGAAATGAGTAAAATTAATGACTTTTTCTATTCAGGCTATGTAATGGATTTATTTTCTATGAATAGTGATTTAGAAAGAATAGAAAAGAAAAAAGAAAAAATCTATGATTTGAAAATGACAGAAACAAATCAAGAGAAGGCAAAAGATGGATTAGCTAAATCAGCCGAAAAAGTAGCAAAAGCTAAAGAAATATTATCTCAAGAAATCAGTGATAAAGCTACTGCTGAAAAAGTAGCAAAAGAAGCTGATATTGAGATGGCAGCAGCGATAGCAGCTTTGGATAAAATAATCAAAGACAATAAAAAGAAAAAGAAGAAAAAAAGAAAATAAGACAAACTAAATTAAAATAAAAAAAGCCTTATGTTGTAACATAAGGCTTTTTTTATTTTATCTTATTAAGGTTTATACTTCTACAGGATTGAATTTCGAAAAACAATTTTACTATACAAGCAGAAATTAATAAAATAAAAAAATATTATTCAAGAATTTTCATTTCTACTCTTCTATTTTTTTGCCTTGATGCTGCATTTGTATTATTAGAAAGAGGTTTTGTTCCACCGTAAGCCTTTGTTTCGATTCGATTGGCTTCTATATTATTTCTCATCAAATATAGCTTTACAGCATCTGCTCTTTCTCGAGAGAGTTTGTAATTGAGCGTTGCATCGCCTGCTACATCGGTATGTCCTGAAAGCTCAATTCGAATTTTTTCATTTTGATTCATAAATCTTACCAATTCAGAAATTCCTGTTGTATCATTAAAAATGGCTGTGGCTCTTTTAAAACCAATATGTAATTGAATAATATCACCTTTTTTAACTGATTTTGTACCCAATACAAATTCATCTTCAAGAAGTATTTTGGGTAGAGAAATTTTGACTAATCCTTGCCCAAAAGTTCCTGCCCATATTACATTTTTTTCTGGGTTTTGAGCCAATGTACTTACCATTGTAGAAGGAAACTCCGAATTTTGAGGGTTAAAAACAGTCCATTTTTCACCAGAATAAAACGACAAACCACTCAATGAAGCAGCCCATACATCTTGGTTTGTTGAGAGTATTGTTCTAAATTGATAATGCACATCTTTCGATGGTTTTTGCTTTTTATTTCCTACAAAAAATTGTGCTGTACTTTGTAATGTAGAGCTAATCAATAATTCATTTTGAGAAGAAAAAGTAATAGCATTAATGGGTTGGTCTTTTAAAGATGGATAAATTTTGAGTCGGTTATCACTATTTAGAGTATAAAGACCTCGTTCTGTGGCTATCCATTTGGTATTTTGCTCATCAACAACAATTTCAAAAACTCGTGTAAAAGCTGTTTTTTCAACATTAATTAAAAATCTAAATTTAGAATCAATTCGAAATAATCCTTCATTTTCTGTTCCTACCCAAATAGTTTTGTTTTTATCCTCTTTTATAGAAAGAACAGTGCTTTTATTTTCTTTTGAAGGAATTAGAAGGTGAGAAAAATTTCCATCAGTATCTATTTTATAAACCCCTGAGCTATATGTTCCTATATATTTATCACCTTCTTTTCCAATACTGATACATTTTATGCCATAATCTTTTAATTTGGAGTTTTTGGGTGTGTAAATAATAGAATCTTTTTCAGACCAATGCACCAACCCTGCTCCTGTTGCTATCCAAAGTGAACTGTCAGTTTTGTCAAAGGCTAAATCATTAATAAAATTATGAGGAATAGACGAGTTTTTGTTGTTGTAGGTATCAAAATGCCAAACTGGTTTTTTTTGAGCAAAAGCAATAAATACAAAATTAATAGCAAAAAGGGTAGTTAAGATAACCTTTAAAGCAAATGAAAAGGAAGGGATATAGATATTCATCACAAAGAGGAAATTAATTATTCAGTGAACAAGAATAGATATTTTTTGTATTAGAATAACGTATTTTTTTTGTCAATCTATACTTTAGACAAAATATTTATTGCATTTTTAGCCACAAAAATAGCAAATAGAATGTTAATTTTTGATAGAAAAGTTATATTTATCACTCAATATTCTATCACCATGACGCACTTGGAAATAGTATTTTTTTGTTCCAAAGGTAGAGGCTGCTTGTTTCCACTCTACACGTTTGTATTCTGTATCAAACACCTCATCTTGACAATACACAGGAGCTTGACTTCCCTCTTCAAACAAACATAATGTAAGTGTTGCCTGACCTGGGTTTCCATCTAACTTGAAAAAATTCAAATCCAAATCAATGATTATTTGTCCTATATCATTTTGTGGATAGACTCCATCTTCTTCGACCAAAAGTAGCTTTGGGCTATAACTATTGTTGTTTTTACGGCTGTCTTCCAAATCTTTTTTATCTCTATAATAACAATCAAACTTGTTGAAGGGAGGGATTTTGTCAATAATATCAGTCAGACCGTCCATTGCTTGATTTACATCTTGCATCTGTTTGAGTTGTTTTATTTTATTGACAATAAACTCATTATCTTCACGAAGTTTGCGTTTTTCTTCTCTAATTTCGGCTACTCGTTTGTCTTCTAAAGCCAGATAACGATATTCCTTAAACTCTTTTTCTTTTTTTGATAATGCCCCCTGATAACTTTTGATTGCCTTTTGCAATTCTTGAGCTTTTACTTTTAATTGTCCAGCTTCTTCACTAGAAGATTCTCTATTTTTGGCAAGCGCACGAATGGTTTGTTCTAATGTATCAATACGACGTTTCATCGTTTCAATTTCAGAATCTTGCTCTTTAATAATTTCTCTAGATTCGTTGAGGGCTTCTTCTTTTGTGCTATTGCAAGAAGTCAAAAACAAACTAGAAAATGAGAAGGTAAAAAATAATAGGAGGTAAATATATTTTTGCATTGCGTACTATTTATTTTTCTGTGAAAACACAAAAAATGGCAGGAAGGGATTTTTAATTAGACTACAAAGTTACTATTCATTATGCGTTAAAAAAAATGAAACTATTGTGTAGTATAAAGATACATTTTTAGATTTCAAACTCTAAAATACGCAAAATCTGTTAGTTTGAAAACAAAGTTGAAAAGTATTGTCCAAAATTGAAGAAAGAAAATCTTTTTTGGATAGTTTTATCCAAAAAAGATTTTCTTTCTGAGCATATTATTTTTCATTTTCAGACCCTACCACAATTCGAACTCCATTTTCTTTTGTATCACTAATTGTCTTTATTTTGTCATCTTTTATTACCGAAGTTATCTTCGTTTTTTGTTTTGTTGTATCTCCATTTCGTGGTGTTTGAAGAGGCACAGAACGAACAACAATTTTGACACTGTCCTCTGAATTATTCTGATTTTGTATCGAATCTTGTCCTATTTTTTCTATCGGAACTTTTGTTTCTTCATAATCATCAACCTGATTTGTAGTTTTATCTTCTCCCAAAAACGATTCAAATTTTTGATGGAAATCCGTAGCTCTTTTCATCAATCCTTTTCTATATTTTTGCATAGAAGAAGAGGTCGTTTTGTTATAAATATAATTTTTTCGTTGTTTTAACAGCCAATTCCACATTTGTTTTTTGGGTTGAGATTGAATGGCTTTTATGGTTTGTTGATTTAGTTTTCCTGTAATTTTTAGATTCGAAAAACCGTCTGCTTTTAATCTTTCTTGAAAATAACGAATAGAAACAGGTGCAGCATAATACATTTCGGCAAAAAAAGCAGCAATCGCTAAATTTTCAATCTCATTTGCACCCGACATATACCAAAATTGTTCACGAATCTTGAAAACATCTTCATCGGTTAGGTTTCTAAAACGCCCAACAGTAGAAGGAATCCGAAAAGTGTCTGCCATAGCCAAAAACGTTTTCCACTCAACACTTCTACTGACATAACGATAAGTAGAAATATCATCTGGATTTGGACGAATTGTATCAATTTTATTTCCCTCATATTTTTCTACGTGAGTAATCCACGAGTTATAAGTTTGTTTGTGCGACTGACTAACTTTTATGATACCATAAGCTGCCACCGAAGAAATGGAGGCAATAAAGAGTATAAGTAACGTTTTCATTGGCTAATTATATTTTTAGTTGAAAAATGAAGTAGTAATGGTTTTGCTTTTTTTAACAAAAACGTTTTTTAAAACAAAAAAGTTTTTATAGAAAAAATCACAATTATTATTTTGGTAGAAAATAATAATTGTGATTTTAGTTTTCTAAAAATAAATAGCATAAAGCAATTATTTTTTTAGAAATTATTTGGCAGGAATACGCAACACTTGCCCTGGATAAATCAAAGTAGGGTCTTTTAGCATTGGTTTGTTAGCTTCAAAAATAATTGGGTAGGCTTTTACATCATCATAAAACTCTCCTGCAATTTTGGACAAACTATCTCCTTTTTTGACTGTATAAAATTGAGCTTCTGGTGCTGGTTGTGCTACTTCAATTTTGTCTTCTACAATAGAAACTCCCTCCACATTTCCGACAGCCAAAATAATTTTTTCACGCTCTGCATTTGTTTGTGTTTTTCCTGTTACGGTTACAGATTGCCCAAAGTAGAGATTCATATTTTCGATAGGAATATTCAAACTCAATACTTTTTCTTGTAATGATTCTAATTGTGATTTTTCTATTGCTTGTTCTTCCTCTATATGTTTGGCTATTTGAGGGTCTGGAGCTTGTTGTTTTTCTTCTTTTTTGCCAAATACTTTTGCGCCTGCTTCTTTAATAAATGAAAATAATCCCATAGTTGAAAAAAATAAAAATGATTTTTTGAAAGATAAATTTAAAAAAGTAGAATTATAAAATTCTATTAAGTTAAGTAAAAAAAGAAGAAAAAGTTTTTGATTCGAATAATAAAGTAAATGTTCTGTTCTCAATAGATAAAGTAAAGATAATTTGTTTTTTTGTTAAAAAAACCAAATAAAAATATTTTTTTGTTGTAATAAAATGCAAATAAAAGGTCTTTTTTTTAATTTTTTCTTCACAAAACTATTAAATCTTTACAGGATACTTTTTTTATACAATAACTCATGGAGTTTAATTTGTATTTATTAAAAATAAAAAAAATCAATTATTTCAAAAAAATTTTATAAAATCTATTGTTTTTACAAAAACTTTAATATATTTGTGATGTTAGCAAATAATTTTATATACTATATTCTTGAATATCATTTTTATATAAAACATAAAAAATCTTGTTCATTTAGTTTCTAAAGATAAGAACAAAAACTCCTTATTAGTCTTATCAAATTGGTAAAACTTATAGAAATAAAAAGAGAATAAAAAAGATAAAATCATTAATGCTTTTTACAAGAAAAAACCTAATTTGAGATTCCCTGTTTTAATATTAGTCCCTTTTTTACTTGTACTTTACCCAAAATAATTTAATTTTTACACAAATTTTTTAACATTATGACAAAGTCTGTCAATTTTAGTGAACAACAACTTGCAGAAATTACTGCTCGTTATGAGCGTCGTTTGGCTGCAATTACCAAAGAATCTGAAGATATTCGTGCTGTTCTTGCACGTCTTAAAGGCGAAGAAAGACATAGTAGCCTAAGTGGTAGTGGTGATAGAGGAATGCGCCGTGGACGTATCCAATGGGAAAAATTTATCCTAGACAAATTGCAAGAAAAAAATGAGCTTTTGTTTAAATATGAAATGCGTGATTTGGCTTTCGAAGATGACCGTATCGGCGACCGTAGCGCAATTCAAGTAGATAGAGCTTTATCTGCTGCACTTTACAAACTCAAAGACCGTATTCAAAGTTATAATGTACCTGGTAAAAAAGGATATGCGTATGGCTTGCCAGAATGGTTTGATGCAAAAGGCAAAGCAAAAGACGAATTTTCTGATAAAGAGTGGGATTAATCCTGTTTTTTGATTTTTTTATCCAAAAAAAGGCTTTCTAATACATGTATTGGAAAGCCTTTTGCTATTTATAGAAAGGAGGTAATTATTTTGGTAGATTAATAGTCTGAAAATCAAACAATTAATTATTATTATCGTTTCTTACAGGTCTAATTATTAATGATTTATTGTAAGAAAAATTAGAGTACTGGACACTAGATGTATTTGCTGTTCTGTGAGTCACAGAACAGGGAAAAGGTTTATAAAAATAATTATGATAATCTTTATTGCCCTAATTATTAATTATTTTCTAATTAAAAATAAAATTTAATGATTTGTGTATATTTGTATGTATCTCTTTTTTCTAACAACCAATAAGGAGATAGGACAACAAGGCATATTTATTTTTTCTTTTTACTATTCAACTTTTATTTTTAATCAATGAGTTCTATTTCATCTTTATATAAAAAACTATTTAGTACTCTTTTGAGCTTTATAGTCATTTTGATAATTGTTCCTTCATCAGGAATGGCTCAAAATACTCCCAAATATAGTAATGAATTTTTAGCTATTGGTGTTGGTGCTAGAGGACTTGCTATGGCAGGAACGCCTGTTTCTTTTACAGATGATGTAACGGCAGCCTATTGGAATCCAGCAGGGCTTTTGCGTTCGAAGGAGCAATATGAGCTATCGCTTATGCATGTTTCTTATTTTGGAGGAATTGCAAATTATGATTATGCAGGGTTTTCGGCTGCTATTGATTCTACTAATCGGATTGCTTTTTCAGTGATTCGTTTTGGTATTGATGATATTCCTGATACTCGTTTTTTGATAGATGAGAATGGTAATGTAGATTATAACAATGTGGGTTCATTTGCAGAGGCTTCTTATGCTTTTATGTTTTCGTATGCTCGTGCTATGAGTTTGAAAATAAAAGAAAGAGAAGCCACAGATGAAAAAGAATATAGAGCTGAAAAAAAATTCCCTATTTATTTGGGAGCAAATGCAAAAGTGGTACATCGTTCGGCTGGTGTTTTTGCTACTTCTTGGGGCTTTGGGGTTGATGTTGGAATGCAAACCCAAATCAAAAATTGGCAAATTGGAATTATGGCTCGTGATATTTCAGGAACTTATAATGCTTATTCTTTTAATACTGAAGAGGTTAGAGAAACATTTTCAAGTACAGGAAATGAGATTCCGACAAATTCCTTAGAGGTTACTCTTCCTCGTCTTACTTTGGGGGTTTCTTATCCGTGGCGCACCAAAAACAAGCAATTTGGTATTTTGGGAAGTATGGGCTTAGAAACTACTTTTGATGGAAAAAGAAATACAGTTATTAAAAGTGATTTTGCTTCTATTGCTCCTACTTTTGGTGTAGAATTGGATTACAAAAACACTGTTTATTTACGTGGTGGAATTGGTAATTTTCAACAAGTTACTGATTTTGACCGTAGCAAATCTTGGACATATCAGCCTAATTTTGGTGTAGGAATTGTTATCAAACAATTTGTGATTGATTATGCTATCACAAATGCTTTTGATGACTCTGTTGTTCCTTATTCGCATGTTTTTTCACTTCGTTTTATGTTTAATCAACAACAAATAAATTCATTAAAAGCATCAGGAAAAAACTAATATATTAGAATCAATCAAAAAACTTAATTATTAGTTGAGAAAACTACTAACAAAGATAAATTTTACGATTTACAAAAAAAGTATAGCTATGAACAAACATATATATTCATTATTATTTGTAGTAGGAATATTATTTTCCTTCTCAAATCAAGCAAAGGCACAGCTTTATTTCCCTCCTGCTGATTTTGGTCAGTATATGGATTGGGTTGATTATGACAAAGTATATTATAAAGTAATTGTTAATGAAGATGGTATTTATAGAATGGGTTTTCAAGAACTAATAGATGCAGGAATACCTACTTCTATCAACCCACGTCGTCTGCAGGTATATTATCATGGAAAGGAAATTCCAATCCGAGTAGAAGGTGAAGCAGACGGACGTTTGGACTCACTAGATTATGTAGAATTTTATGGAAAAGAAAGAGATAGTGAGCATGATAAACTTCTTTATCCAGACCCTAGCAAACGTACTATTGAAAGTTATTCTTTATACGGAAAAAATTCTGTTTATTTTCTTACTTACACTCTTTCACCTTCTGAAACAGGTTTGCGTATGCAAAAATATTACGAACAAAATACAGATACTCTAAAAACAGAACCTTATCATTTACAAGAACAAAAGACTACTTTTCCTAATCAATCAACAAATGGTCCTCTTTATCCATTAAGTTTTCTCTCTACTGATGGCAGAGGGGGTATAGTTAGTGATTGGGAAGAAGGAAAAGGATTTGCTAGTATTTTGCTAACAAATGGTATGAATAATCCTCGCTCAATTCATGGATTGGCTATAAATGATTATGTAGGTGATAGTTTGTTAGAAGCAGAAGTAGGAATGCGAATTGTTGGGCGTGTTAATCAACCAAATAAAGTAAGGTTGGTTTATAATATGAATAATATCAGAAGAGTGATTGATGAGCCAGAATTTGAAAATTATCAAGTAGTAGAGCGTTCTGAATCAATACCTGATTCATTAGGAGTTTTTCAAAATGGTCGTATTAGTTATATTACAGAAGGATTGCTAAACCAAACAGGACGAGGCAGAATAAGCTATTGTGAAGGTTGGGTAAAATATCCTCAAGCAACCAAAATGAATGGGGAAGAATCAAAACAATTTTATCTCAAAGCAAATCCATTAGACAAATCATATTTAGAAATACAAAACCCTACGGATTTTGTACGCTTTTTTGATATTACAAACCCTCAAAATGTCCTAGAAATTCAATCAGATAGTGCAGAAAATAAAAGAACAATGATTGTTCCTAATACAGCACAAAAAAGAGTTATTTATGCTGCTTCAACTATCAAAACAGTTGCTTCCATAACTCAAACCAGCATAAATCCTATCACTACATTTAATACTGATTATATCATTCTTACATCAAAAAATTTAAGACAAGGTTTTGGAGAATCTGCCGATGTAGTACAAACCTATGCAAATTATCGTGCATCTGTGGAGGGAGGAAGTTATACGCCTCTGATTGTAGAAATAGAACAGCTTCTAAATATATTTTCTTATGGAGAAGTAAGCCCTCTTGCAGTGCGTCGTTTTACAAATTATATGCTAACAAATGGTGAACCTAAATTCTTGTTTCTTTTAGGAAAAAGCGTAGGAACACTACCCAAAGACCCAAATGCAAATAATATCCTTCCTTATGGTTACCCTGGTTCTGACCACATGCTTACAGCAGGAATAGTAAATAATGGTTTAGAGCCTGCACTTGCAACAGCACGATTATCAGCCAAAACCCCAAAAGAAGTAATAGATTATCTCAATAAAGTAAAAGAACATGAAACTCTTGAAGGCGACCAAAGCTGGAGAAAACGTTTCTTACATCTAAGTGGTGGATATTCTCCTGCCGAACACGCAAACTTTAGGCGTTATGTCGAAGGATTTGAAAGTATTGCAGAAGGAAATTATTTGGGAGCAGAAGTAAAAACATTATCCAAAAAAACAAGTGACTTTATAGAGTTTATAGATATTTCAGAAGAATTAAATGGAGGGCTTTCATTTATTACTTTCTTCGGACACGCAGGTATAAATTTTACAGATATAGAAATAGGAAAAGCAAGTGATGAGCGTCTTGGATATACAAACAAAGGGCGTTATCCTATGTTACTTGTCAATGGTTGTGGTACAGGAAATCCATACAGTAGTGGCGTTTCGATAGCCGAAGACTGGACACTTACACCAGACAAAGGAGCTATTCTTTTTCTTTCTCATGGAGAGCTTGGTTTTAGTGGACAATTACGCCTTTATACTCAAGCATTCTATGAAGAGGCATTTGCAAATAAAGAAAACCTAAACCTTCCAATAGGAATAGTTATGCAAAAAATGCTGCGTACTTATATGGCACAAAACGGTGTGCAAAATGAAATTGCAAGAGCAGCAGCTCAACAAATAATCCTTCATGGCGACCCTGCCGTTCGTTTGATTCCAATTACTAAACCTGATTACATGATAAATAATGCTCGTGTTAATTTGGTTGCTGCTCAAAACGAAACTCTTGTCAATGCAAATAGTGATAATTTGAGAGTTAGAATTGCTGCTCGTAATCTAGGAATAACAGATTTTGAAAGCAAAAAAATAGGTATTCGTGTAAAAAGAACATTTCCAGACGGAACAAGTGATTTTTATTCTCTAAAAGAATATCCTGCTATTGCAAGCGAAGATACACTCTATTATGAAATTGCTGTCGGAGAAACTGCAAAAGCAAAATCTATCGGGCTTAATAAATTTGAAATATTTTTAGATTACCGTGAGGAAATTGAAGAATCAGATGAAACAAATAATTATGCTTCTTTTGAATATTTTATGCAGCGTGGAGCAATGATTACACTTGCACCAAAAGAATATAGTATCATAAATACAACTACTCCGATTCTTATTGCACAAAATAATAATCCATTTACTGAAGTGAGAAATTATGAATACGAAATGGATACTACTCATTTGTTTAATAGTGCTATCAAAAAAACGATTGTATTACAAGATTATATCACAACTCAATGGAAAGTAAATCTACCTGTTCTGACAGACAGCACGGTTTATTTTTGGCGTGTCCGTTATGCAGAACCTCAAGGAGATGATAATCAAGAATGGGCGACTTCATCATTTATTTATATCAATAATAGCCCTGCTGGTTGGTCGCAAAGTCATGTCGGTCAATTTGATAAAGCCGATTTTGAAGGTGTTACGTACACAGACCAAATCAACAAATGGGAGTTTAAGCCTTATAACCTCAACTTTGAAATACAAGCAGCAGGAAGCACATCTTCACAAAAGGGTAATTATTATATCAAAATGAATGGAATTGAACTCATAAATGGAGATTGTTATAGCAATAGATTAATTGCTCTTGCCATAGATGACCGTACAGGAACAATTTATAACCCACTTCCAAACGAAGCCTGTGGAGCTTCATTAGTGGCTGCAGGGATTCCTCCTAATTTCTATCAAACCAATGAACTAAATAATTATTTTGATAATCTTAGAGATGGAAGTTATGTAATAATGATGAACTCTGTAACTGTCAGCAGAAGAGGAACTGGGCTAAATCGCCTTGCAGAATTGGGGCTTTCAGCTCAACAAAATACAGATTTGAGAGCCTTAGCAGATGGTTCTGCATTTGTAATAATGGGGAGAAAAGGAGCTGCTGCAGGAACAGCAACTGTCGTAAATCTCAAAACTCGTAGTGCTGTAATCAATGAAAACTTTACTATTTCAGGAAGACCTGATAAAGGAATTGTAACCTCATCTTTGATTGGTCCTGCTGCAGAATGGGGAAATATGTTTAGAAAAATCACTACAACAGCAAATGATGACTGGAAAATTGATGTGATAGGAGAAACCTATAATGGAGTACAAACTACCATTGCTGAAAATGTAACAGAAGATAATTTTCAACTTGCTCAAATCGAAACTAATCAATATCCATTTTTGAGATTGCGTGCAACATTGACCGATTCTATCGAAAAAACTTCTCCTCAATTAGACCGTTGGCAAGTGATTTATAGAGAAGTTCCTGAAGGAATTTTATTATATGATACGCTTTCATATCGTCAAAACTCTAACCTTCAAGTGTCGGCTGGAGATTCGGTAGATATTCGTTTTCGTTTTCGTAATATTTCTGGAAATGATTTTTCAAGCCCTTTGATTGTTCGTTATTATATCAGAAATGCCACAACAGGAATTACAACAGAATCTTATGATACTTTGAGTGGCTTGCCTAGAGGAGAAGAACTTCTCTTTAATGCCAAATTTTATTCATTGGATTATTTTGGAGATAATTTATTGACAGTCTTCATGAATCCAAGAATACAAGGTGAGCAGCTTTATCAAAACAATATCTTACAAGCCAATTTTACTGTTGTTCCTGATAATGTAAACCCTGTTTTAGATGTTGCATTTGATGGAATAAAGATTATGGACGGAGATATTATTTCGCCTACACCTCTTATTTCAATTCAATTACGAGATGAAAATAAATTTTTGGTAAGAGAAGATACTGTCGGAATAAATTTATTTTTAAGCAAATGTGATAGCTGTGAGCGTGTAAGACTCAATTATGATGGACAAAATGTAAATTATTTTGCTTCACAAGACAATAATTTCCGTTTAGAATATCGCCCAGAACGTTTGGAAGATGGAAAATATACACTTTCAGTAGATGCAAAAGATGTAAGTGGAAATCGTGCAGGTGCAGAAGATTATAAAGTCAATTTTGAAGTAGTAAATAAATCAACATTGACACACTTTTATCCGTACCCAAATCCATTTTCTACAAAAATGCACTTTGTATTTACGCTCACAGGGGCAGAAGTTCCTGATGATATTCGAATTCAGATTATGACAATTACAGGAAAAATAGTCAGAACAATTACAAAAAACGAGTTGGGAGCAATCCGAATTGGTGATAATGTTTCTGATTTTACTTGGGACGGAACAGACGAATATGGCGACAAACTCGCAAATGGTGTTTATCTTTACAAAGTAGATATTCGTGATAATCAACTCAATTTCGAACACAGACAAACTGCAAAAGATAATTTATTCAAGAAAAATATAGGCAAAATTTATATTATGAGATAAAAATCAATAAATTATTCGAAACAAAAAGGCTTATATTATCATAATAATATAAGCCTTTTTTATTATTACTAACTGGAGTTACGTAGAATCTTGTACTACTATATTGTAAGACAAATTTGCAAACCGTGTTCTGTGGCACACAGAACAATAAGTGCGTAACTCCAGTTACTAAAAGACACAAATTACTCTAAATCAACATCATCAATTTCAAATAAATAAACTCCTGCATCTTGATTTTCATCAATAAAATAACTCCAAAAGTTTCTATTTAAAAAATCTTTTTGAATAAATGTAGTATCAAATTTTCTAATTCCTGTTGTATCTGGATAAATGCTTTTAATAGTGGCAATATTTAATTTATCAAAAAAATCTATCTGACTTTTGTATATATCTGGTGCAGTTGTTTCATTTTCTCCTGTAAAAGTATAGATTGTTCTTGGAAGAATTTTATTTGGTATAAATCTAAATTTACGAAGCGTATCAGGAAATTGATTTTTAAAACTACTATTTCTTTCTATATAATTAATCAATAATGTATCACTACTATTATTTTGTAATTTGAATTGATGCGTATAAAATTTCTCACACGAAGAGAAAGAAAGTAACACAAAAAGTAAAAGGAATATTTTTTTCATTGTATTGTAGAAAAATAAATTATGATAATAATTGCCCAACACTTTGAAGTGTACTGACAATAAAATTAATTGATAACTGATGATTGTTCTTTATTAGTGCCTAAATTTCGCCCCCAAAAATAAAGCCCTGTTCCCATACTAATCCCACCCACAACGACAATCATAAGCGTCTGTGCAGTGTGTGCAAAAAGAGCAAAATAATCAGCAACATCAGTTTGTATTTTATAAGCAATTAGCGTTTGGGCAACAAAAAAATGAAAAGAACCAAGCCCCCCCGGAATCGGGATAACCATACCTACACCAGCCATCACCATTGCCGTAAAACCTGCCATAATAGTAAGATTTGAGGTCGCATCAATAGAATAAAAAAGTACATAAATCATCAAATGATAACACGCCCAAATAATTATGGTATGCAAAATATAAAATAATTGCTGCTTTTGATTCAGTTTTGTTATGGATAAAATACCTTTCCAAATTCCTACTAAAAAGGCTTGAATTTTTATTATAAAATTATTCTGGCTTATTTTTTCTCTAAAAAAATAAATTAAACCAAAGAAAATTATTGCCACAAAAAAGACAATCCAAAGTAACCATAAATTATCAAAAAACATCTTTTCATAAATTCCAAAATCAACATATTTATCAAAAAATGCCTTTATAATATCCCATTCTATCAAAAAAGTAAAGGTAGTAATGGAAACCAAAAGCACAAAATCCAAGGCACGCTCACCAATAACCGAACCCAAAGAAGTTTCGACAGGAACATTATCAGTTCTTTTCAAGAAAGCACAACGAGCCACTTCCCCAGCACGAGGAATCGCTGTATTCATCAGATAGCCTGTCATAACAGCTACAAAAGCTCTCCTTTTTTGCACTTTGTAGCCCAAAGGTCGCAGGGCAATCGCCCAACGCACTCCTCTGCTCCAGTGCGCCAAACAACCCAACAACATAGACAAAAACACAAACCTATAATCAGCCTTTGAGAGTGTTTCTATCATTTCTTTTGTATCTATATTTCGATATAAAAGATAAAAAAGTACAATTCCTGCAAGTAAAGAAGTACCGACTTGAAGAATTTTTTTGAATGTAGGGTTCATAAAAAATAATATATTTTTGCTAATTTTGATACAACTAAATTGTAATTTTGAATTATGTGTATCTATCGAATAATTAATAATTTTATTTTGTTTGTGTGTCTTATTTTTATCTATCCTTTTGCAGCTTCGGCATCTCTTTGGGATAGTGAAACAAGTCAATTAAATACCGTTTCTTACCAAACTATAATGCAAGTTTTGGTAGGTAATCATTTAAAACATTCACAAAATTACCATTTTTGGCGAATATCTATGTATGAAGATGAATGGAATAAAAATCCAGATTCTTTGATACTCTATGATGCAATAGCTGTTTCTTATTATTTGACAGGCAGAACAAACGATGCCATTCGTTTTATGCTTGCAAAGGAACGAAAAAAAGCAGGAGAATATAGCACATATTCAAATTTAATGAATTTTTATATCTCTGATTCTCAACTTTATAAAGCTCGTTTTTATGCCCAAAAACTAAAAACCAATTTCAAAACCATTGCTTTAAGAGATAAATATCAAATTTATTGGATTGATTATTTGATTGCTTGTGCTGCTCGTAATGGAACAACAAGAAAAGAAAAACGCAAACTTGATTATCCTGTTCAGGGAGAATTTAGAATTACTGACCTTTCTGAAAGCCGACAAATTTACGAAATTCCTAATTTTTATGCCTTTTTAGCCAAAAAATTTTCTACTCAAAAAGGCAAAAACAAACAAAAGGCGATGCTAACCGAAAAACAAGTAGATGAAGCAATTTTTGCTATGTTGCAACTTTTAAGGTTTTCACACAGTCAAAATATTCTTGTTATAGAAGCCATCGGCGACTTGCTTTTAGGAAAAACAGCATTGCCTATCTTAGAAAAAGGGCAAGTAATTTACAATAAAAAACAAAAAGAAGAACGACAAAACAAACGAGGAGCTGCACAACTTGCTGCCTTTGCTTATTTGAGGGCTGCTCAACTAGTAACTGATTATTCTCCCAAAATAGAAAAATCTTATACACTGCTTGCTACTTCTGTTTTGTTGCATCGTCAAAATTATATAGAGAAAGAAAAAAAATATACAATACACGATATTACTATTTTTTTGGCACAAAAAATAAAAGAAAAAGATAATTATTTAAAACCTATTTTTGACAAAGAAAAAGAATGGATTGCAAAAGGTTTGAGAATTGATAATGAGTTTGAAACTAATTATTTACCCAATGTAGAAAGTTTGGAAAACTATACAGATTCTACTTTTTTTATCAAAACAGACACCATTGCCTCTGGGCTTTTGTATATTCTAAATAACAAAATACCTGATTATTTGGTAGTAGATTCTGCTCAACGAATTGCTTATATGGAAACATTTATAGAAGAAAAAGACATTCCAAAAGGAAAAAACAACCGTGTTATTGTCAGTCAGATTGATACAAAAACTTCGCTTACTGTCGGTCTGACAGCTTTGATTGCCCTTGCTTTGGGTGTAGTTTTGTTTGTGAGATTTAAGAAGGAATAATTTTCTACTCAAATAAAGACCGAATTGCTTTTGCTTTCAACAGACATTCTTCCCATTCACTTTGTGGGTCAGAGTCATACGTAATTGCGCCTCCCACTTGAAAAGAGGCATATTTTGAAACTGCATCATAAAAAAGCGTTCTAATTATTACATTAAAATCAAAATCGCCGTTGGGAGAAATATATCCGATAGAACCCGAATAAAGACCACGTTTTGTTTTTTCATATTTTTCTATCAATTCGGTAGCTTTTATTTTGGGTGCGCCTGTCATGCTTCCCATCGGAAAGGCGTTTTTGATGGCTTCTGACCAATTTTTGTCTTTTGAAAGTGTTGCTTCTATGGTCGAAATCATTTGATGGACTTGCTGAAAGCTATAAATTCCAAACATTTCGCTTACGTGTGTAGAGCCTATTTCTGCGCTTTTGGCTAAGTCATTTCTTACCAAATCTACAATCATCATATTTTCGGCTCGTTCTTTTTCGCTTGTTCTTAAATAATTTTTATGCTTTTCGTCTTCTTCTTTTGTGTTTCCTCTTTTTACAGTTCCTTTTATGGGTTGAGAAATTAATTTAGTTCCTATTTTTTTCAAAAATCGTTCTGGAGAAGCACTAATTACATATTTTGAAGTGTCTTTTTTATTTTCTTTTAACGTAATTTTCATAAAAGAAGAAAAAGGCATTTTGGATATTTTACATAATTCTTGATAGGCTTCTAATGGATTTAATTCTAATTTTTCTATAAAAAATTCTATACAAAGATTGAGTTCATAAACATCGCCTTCAATGATATGATTTTTGATTATTTCTACGGTTTGTAAATATTCTTTTTCTGTAAAACGGCAGTTGATTTTTAAAGTCCTCGGTGGGGACACCGACAACGGCAAGGTTATATTTTCTATCTCTGTAATTATTTTATCAAAAACTTTGTCGTCAAAATTATTTTCTTCTTTGGTTTTATCAATCAATAAATTTCCTTTTTTATCAAAAAATAAAATATATTGGGGTTCGAAAAAGTAAAATTCAGGAAAGGCTAAGTTATCAAGATTATTACTAGATAAATCTTCTAATTCATTTTTCAAATCATAATTGAAATAACCAAAAAGATAAGACTGTTCTTTTTTACTTTTCCAAAAATTATATAATTTATCAAAACTCGTTTTTTCTTCTAATTTTCCATCATTATTACTACAAATTTTTCGTTTTTCTCCTACTGCCAACACATGCAAAAAAGGCTCATGAGGATATTCTATCTCATTCGGATTGAGGTAAATAAAAGTCTGAAAATTTTGCGCCCATTGTAGGGATTTTTTTAGGAAAGTTGGCATTTTTTGTAAAAAAGACTAGGGTATTATTGGTAAATGATTCGTATGATTTATATGGTAAATGAAGATAATTGAAAACTGGAGAAGTCAAATACAAGCAATATTTTTTATACCTTTAAAGTAGGCTGTTCAAAATTTGGTTATTTTCTCATACAGTTTTCGTGTCTTTTGAAATTTAGCTACATCGTAGCGAAACCTTGTTGTTTGTATTCTAAATGTATATGTCTAATTTCAAGGTTTCGCTACGATGTAGCTCCTAAATGCGTTCATTTTGATTAAAATCTACAAAGGGTACGCTGCCATGCAGCTAGAATAAAATTTTAATTGCTATTTTTGATTTATAAATCAA